>JACDCA010000613.1 GCA_013694635.1 Acidobacteriota bacterium
GGTCAGCGAAGGCCAATGAAAGAAATGGGGATTGAAATCACCGGCAGCGAGCATTCGACGCGCGATGCCGGTGGCGACCTCTTCGTCCGGCCGGGCGCCCATATAGGGAAGCCCGAACCAGATCGGAAACAGACGCAGGATAGCGCCGAGGCCGACGATGACGACCAGCCAGCGTCTGGTACTCATGCGGGCGGCGAACTGTGATTTACCGGTCGCCTCTCCAGACGATCTCTCTCGATGCTCGAAGGTTCAGTGAGAACGGATCCGGATCGATGTCAGGGGACCGGTTCAGCGGCGGCCGCATGAATGCCAGGCGCGCGGCATCGCGGTCGAACGTCTTGGGTTCAGTCCGTGCGTGAGAGTTCATGACGGAGTCGCGGGCGCTCACGTGTTGTATCCGAGCGCGTGCCCGAGCTCGGGGATCCGCAGCGACCGGCGATGCATGCTGCCGGACGTATCGAAAGCACGATCGAGGATCGAGCATGATGATCCCGCTCACCTGCATGCCGACCGAGGAGTGCAAACACGGGGCCGGCTGGCTCAGTTTGAGATCAGCCTACCTCAGCAGGGGTTTCGGCCCGGTACCAGTCGATCGTGCGCGCGAGGCCCTCCTCTAGCGAGACGCGCGGCTCGTAGGCGAAGACCTCCTTTGCCTTGCCGATGTCCGCCTGAGAGTGACGAACGTCGCCGAGGCGCGCGGCGGTGTAAACCGGTTCGACCGACGCGCCGACGATGGCCTTCATCCTCTGGAACAGCTCGTTCAGCGAAATCCGTCCACCGGTTGCGACGTTGAAGACCTGTCCATTGGCGTCCGGCATCTCGCACGCGCGCAGTACGCCGTCCACCACGTTTGCCACATAGGTGAAGTCGCGCGTCTGTTCACCGTCGCCGTAGATCGTCGGCGGCCGGTTCTGCAGGAGCGCTGTCGCGAACTGTGAAATGACGCCGGAGTAGGGGGATGACGGATCCTGGCGTGGACCGAAGACGTTGAAGTAGCGCGTCGACACGCCGGACAGCCCGTACAGCGCGGTGAAGAGCTGCAGGTATTGTTCCCCCATCGCCTTCTGCAGCGCGTACGGCGACATTGGATTGACCGGCATCGTCTCACGCTTGGGCAGTACGGGCGCATCGCCGTACACCGACGACGATCCCGCGAACACGACGCGCTTGACGCCGGCCTCGCGCGAGGCGACGAGCACGTTCAGCGTGCCATCGACGTTGGCGCGGTGGGCGGTCACGGGATCGACCACGGAGCGCGCCACCGAGGGGAGCGCCGCCTGGTGCAGGACGTATTCGCAGCCGGCGACGACGTCGCGGGCAAAGTCGAGGTCCGCGAGGTCACCCTGCCGGAACTCCGCGTCCGGGATGTGCGCGATGTTGCGACGGTTTCCGGTCGCAAGCGAATCGGCGATCCTCACCGTGTGTCCGCGCGATGCAAGTTCTTCCGCGAGATGCGAGCCGATGAAACCGGCGCCGCCGGTCACGAGATATGTGGACATAGGCGTCATTATCGAGGCGCTGCGCGGCGCGGACTGAACACGCCAACCGTGACGTCAAAAAAAGCCCGCCGCAGCGGGCCGATAAGCCGAATTCTGTCCCCTTCGCTCGTCTCCTTGCGGAGCCTCGCTCAGGGCAACGATCATTCCTCTAGCCCCATCATTACTGAAGGGGTCCAGCAGCCTACCCGGAGACTTCGGACGGGCCGTCCTGATAGCGTCTCCCTATTTGGCCTTGCTCCGTGCGGGGTTTTGCCTGCCACCGATGTTGCCACCGGCGCGGTGCGCTCTTACCGCACCTTTTCACCATTGCTTGCCTGCAGGCAACCCAAGGGCTGCACTACGAGCGTCAGCTGTGTGTTTTCTGTGCCACTGTCCTTCGAGTTACCCCGACCGGGCGTTACCCGGCGCACTGCCCTGCGGAGTTCGGACTTTCCTCCCCGCGTCGCGAAGCGCGACGCCGGACGATCGTCTGGCCCCCTGCGGCGGACTTCAATTATCGATCATCAGACTGCCGATTGATAACGGATAACTGAAGACTGCTAGGCGTCGTTCTCCTGGCTGATGCCGTACTGTTCGAGCTTCTTATACAGGTTGCTGCGCGGCGTGCCGATGACCTCGGCCGTTTTCGAGATGTTCCAGTTGTGCTCGCGGAGCTTCTCGACCAGGAAGGCGCGCTCGGCGACCTCCTTGAACTCACGCAGCGTCCCGGGACGTTCCTTCTCGGTGTCGCCGGCAGCGGGCTTCGTGTCGAGGCGGACGATGTCTCGAAGGTCGTCGACGTCGATGGTGTCACGCGGCGTCATGATGATCAGGCGTTCCACGGTGTTGCGCAGCTCGCGGACGTTCCCTTTCCATCGCGCCTTGTGCATGAAGTCGAGCGCCGCCTGCGTAAAGCGCTGCGGACGGCGATTGTGCTCGCGGCTGAAGAGGTCCGCGAAGTGCCGGACGAGCGGGGGGATGTCGTCCCGGCGGTCGCGCAACGGCGGCACCGTGATCGGGATCACACTCAACCTGAAATACAGGTCCTCACGAAAGGTCCCCTTTTCGATTTCCTGTTCGAGCTCCTTGTTCGTCGCGGCGATCACCCGGACGTCGACCTTGATCGTCCGCGCGGATCCGAGCCGCTCGACCTCCCCTTCCTGCAGAACCCGCAGGACCTTGGCCTGCGTCTTCGCGCTCATGTCCCCGATCTCGTCGAGGAAGATCGTCCCCTTGTCGGCCTGCTCGAACTTCCCGATCTGCTTTTCCGTGGCCCCCGTAAACGAGCCCTTCTCGTGACCGAACAGCTCCGATTCGATCAACTCCTCCGGGATCGCGGCGCAATTCACCTGGACGAACCGTTCGCGGCTGCGAAGGCTGTTGCGGTGAATCGAGCGGGCCACCAGCTCCTTGCCGACGCCGCTTTCACCGAGCAGCAGCACGGTCGCATTGGTCGGCGCCGCGCGCTTGATCGCGTCCCACACCTGCCGGAGCGAGCCGCTCTCCCCCACCATCTGGTGCCGGGCCTCGACGGCGCGCTTCAGCGACCGGTTCTCGTCACGGAGCCGCGACTGATTGAGCACGTTCCGGATCGTGACCAGCAGGCGCTCCGCGCCGAACGGCTTCTCGATGAAATCCACCGCCCCGCGCCTCGTGGCGTCGGCGCCGACCGCGGCGCTGCCGTGGGCGGAGATCATGACGACGGGGAGCCCCTCGTCGAGCACCTTGATCTGCGTCAGCGCCTCGAGCCCGTCCATCCCCGGCATCTTGATGTCGAGAAAGAGGATGTCAGGCGACTCGCGCTGAATCGCCGCAATACCCTCTTCGGCGGACGCCGCGGCCGTGTATTCGTAGCCTTCGTATTCGAGTGGCATCCGCATCGAGTCGCGAATGCCGGCATCGTCATCAATCAAAAGAATCCGCGCGGGCATTCCTATTCCACCGTCACAGTCAGCACCGCGCGCTGCGCGACGGTCGAATCGTAATAGAGAATCGCCAGCACGTCGCCCGCGCGCGCGCCGCCGACGATCCGCTGGTAATCGGCGACGGTCCGCACCGGGCGGCGATTGATCTCGAGGATGATGAACCCGCGTCGCACCTGCGCGGAGAACGCCGCACCGGTCGGGTCGACGCGCATCACCATGACCCCCTCGAGGGTCTCCGGCACCTGCAGACGCCCAAGGACCCCGCGGTCCAATTCGCGGACCGTGAGCCCGAGCGGGGTGTCCGGGGCTTCGGCGGGAGGCCGCGCACCGCGAGCGCCGGGCAATGGTTCGGCGGTGTCATCGGGCGTGCGCGAGCCGCGGGGGCGCTCGGTCAGGCGAACCGGTACCGTGAGGCGTCGCCCATCCCGAACGACCTGCACGCGCGCGATCGATCCGGGCTGTCGTGCGGAAATGTCGCGAATGAGATCGTCGTTGCTCGCGATGTCGCGCCCTTCGACGTCCACGATGACGTCGTAGACGTGGATGCCGGATCGCTCGGCGGGAGAATCGGCGGTGACGTCCTGCACGAGCGCCCCGCGCGCGACCTGCAGCCCGAGTGCCTGCTGCAGCGGCGCCGTCACGTCCGTGAGTAGCACTCCCATGTAGCCGCGCGACACCCGTCCGCTCGCTTTGAGCTGCGGCAGGATCGACACGGCCTGGTTGATCGGCACCGCGAAGCCGATGCTGCTGGTGCGGGAACTGACGGCGGAGTTGATGCCGATGACTTCGCCGCGGGTGTTGATGAGCGGCCCGCCGCTGTTGCCGAAGTTAATGGCGGCGTCAGTCTGGATGTAGTCGTCCAGGCTCGCGTCGAACAATTTGCGGCCGATGAAGCTGACGACGCCGACCGTCACGGAGTGCACGTACCCGAGCGGATTGCCGATGGCGCACACCCATTCGCCGACGCGCAGCTCGTCGGAGTTACCC
>JACDCA010000100.1 GCA_013694635.1 Acidobacteriota bacterium
GCCCAAGCTTCCGCGCGCTTCCCCCGCTCCTTCTCCTGCAGCTGATCGAGCAACTCGTCAGCCGCGATCCATCCGCCACCTTTCGTCTCCACGAATTCCCAGCGCCAGTCTTTGTCATAGCGGCGGAATTTCAGGTTGTACGTGCTGTCGCCCACACGGGTTTTCGTAATTGATTCGGATTCGGAAGTCTTAGAGATGCCTTCCGTCGAGACGGCTAATCCCGAGGCTTGCGGATGTGCTGCGATGATGCGGTCCGCGTCGCGAGCAGAGAGATCACGGGAACAGCCGATTGCTAAAAGTGTCACAGACACGGTCGCGGCGCTCGCCAATAGTCTTTCGATGCGCACGGATGCTGCCGTCATCACTCGCCTCCAAAGCTCTTGTGTCCAATTCCAGTTGGGCTACTCGCCACAAAAGCATTGCCTTCCGAATAGTAGCCGCAACCGCCTCGGTTGAGTGCTCTAGGGGCCTGTACTAATCATTCATAAAGTGCTAGGATGACGCATGTCATCCCTCACCGGCATCTTGGCGTTGACGCGCGACGAACGCGACACCCTCGAAACGTATGCGCGATCGCGCGCCGGTCGAGCCGACCTGGCCCACCGGGCGCGCGCCGTGCTGCTGCTCGCCGACGGAGCCTCCTACACCGAGGTGACCGCGGCGTTGGGCTGGAGTTCCGCGACCGTCGCGAAGTGGAAAGCGCGCTTTGAGGCCGATCGGCTGGCCGGGTTGTGGGGACGGCACCGAGGCTCGAAGCCTACGTTGCGAACGCCCCACATGGAAGCGCGCATTCTGAACTGGACGCGGAAGCCGCCGCCGAACGGCGCCACGCAGTGGTCGACCCGCTCGCTCGCGAAGCGTTTGCACGTGCCGCATACGCTCGTGCAGCGCGTGTGGCAGCGCGCCGGGCTCCAGCCCCATCGCGTCGAACGCTACATGCGGTCGAACGACCCCGCCTTCGAGACCAAGGCCGCGGATATCATCGGCCTCTATCTCAATCCGCCCCAACACGCCGCCGTTTTCTGTGTCGATGAGAAGACCGCGATTCAGGCGCTCGATCGGTTGGATCCCGTGTTGCCGATGTCGCCGGGGCGCGCCGAACGCCACGGGTTTGAGTATTACCGGCATGGCACGCTCTCGCTGTATGCCGCGCTCGACCCCCGCACCGGCAGCGTGGTCGGCCAGACGGCCGCGCGCCATACGAGTGCGGACTTCGTGCACTTCCTCACCACGGTGGTGAGCACGCAACCGCCGCGACGGGAGATCCACATCATCCTTGACAATCTAGCGGCGCATAAGACGAAGCTGGTGCAAGCCTTTCTCGTGGCGCATCCGACCGTCCAGTTGCACTTTACCCCGACGTATTCGTCGTGGCTCAATCAAGTCGAGCTCTGGTTTGCCAAGATCGAACGCGACGTCATCGCGCGCGGCATCTTTACGTCGAAACGCGATCTCGCGCGCAAGCTCCGACGGTACATTGATCGATACAATCACGACGCGAAGCCGTTTCGCTGGACCTATGCCGACCCGACCAAACGGATCGCATAGAGCACTTTACAAATGACTGTTACAGTCCACTAGCCTAGGAGCAGGTTGGCGACGTTGGCACACACGATTAGGAGCACGATGACAGCGGCGCCCATGAGCACGCGGAGGGGCCGCCGCGCAGGCGCCACGAGCTGGTCCTTCAGACGGACAACCTCGAATGTCGACTCGGCGGTTTGGCGACCGCCACTCGCAGTCGCGGCGCCGCTCGCGCGCAGGGCCTGCGCGATGACGTTGGCTTCCGTGGTCGCGGCCTCGGTGGACAGGCCGTCGGCGAGCTGCGCGAGTACGGCGCTGGAGGTGCTGCCCCTCTCCTTGGGATTCTCCTGGAACCGGTACTGAACCCAGAACGCCGTCTCCGACATTGGGAATCCGAAACTCGGAGGCATGACGCCTACGACCGTGTGGCTGCGCCCTCCCACGGTCACCACACGGCCGATCGCGTGCGGATCCTCGCCGAAGAGCTGCCGCCACGTCCCCGCGCTGAGTATCACCACATTGTCGTGTTCGTCCTCCGGCTGAAAGGCGCGTCCGATTGTGGGCTGCACGCCGAGCATCGAAAGGATCGAGGGCGTGACTCGCGCGCCGGTTCCGCGGATGCGCTGATCCCCGGCCGCCATCGTCGAAAATGGCATCGGCCTATGAAGGGCAACTATTTACTTGACAGACCAAGCCTGAACCG
>JACDCA010000632.1 GCA_013694635.1 Acidobacteriota bacterium
GTTGGTGAGAATGTTCCTGAAAATCTGTTGAAGGCGATCCCCGTCGGCCTCCACGAAGAGCGGCTCCGCCGCGTCCACGAAATGCACCGTGAGCTCCTTCGTCTGCGCCGCGTCGGCGGTCGCTTCCAGCGCGGCGCCGATCACCTGGTTGAGGCAGTGGACCTTGAGATCGAGCGTCATCTTGCCCCGCGTCGCGCGGGTCAGTTCGAGGAGATCCTCGACCAGCCTGACCTGGAGCAGCGCGTTGCGCTCGATGACGTCCGCGGCACGGGCGATCTTGACCGGGTCACTCGAGAGCCTGAGCATGCGCGTCCAGCCGAGAATCGGCGTGAGCGGCGTGCGCAGCTCGTGCGAGAGCACCGCCAGGAACTCGTCCTTCGCGGCAGCACTGGCCGTGAGCTCCGCCGCCGTCTGTTCGCACTGACGCCTCCGATGGTTCTCCCGGAGGATCGTGTCGCCCAGGACCTGCAACAGTTGGCCGTGCAGCACCAGCCGGCGTTCGGGCAGCGGTTGCTGCTGGCGGACGACGTCCCACAACGCGCGGAACGGCACACCCGCCTCGCGGGCCAGACGCTCGATGACGGATGACTGGGAGAAATCGACCAGCGCGTAGCCGGCCACCATGGCGCCGACGATTCTTTCCTCGAGTACCAGTGACGTCCCGACGACGGCGAGTCCGTGGGCGGAGGCCACGGTCACAGGCGGTCGACTCGTGCGTTGTTCGAGGCAGCGTCGCGCGCAGTCGGCAAAGATGCCCGGGTCGTAACCATACTGCTGGAATACCTCGAACACCGGGCTGGACGGCACCGGGCCGCAGACCACCTCCGCGTCCGCATCGTACACCGCCACGGTGAGGTGCGTCACTGCTCCGTACGTTGCCAACGCCGGTCTCCAGACGTTCACGTCGAAGAGCGAGGCGTCGTCGGGACACATGGCTATTTCTGTTCGTCGATGTCAGGCCGCTGAAGCGGGTGGCGCGTCGGTGCGCGGGAGATCAGGCCCTGGTAGCGGGAAAACGGCAGCGCCATTCCGACCGGCAACTGGCGCGACAGGATGCGCATGCCTTCACCGTTCACCACTTCGCACTCGTGAGTCGTGCGGATGGTCGGGTTCGCACGCATCTTTGCGACGGTGAGCCCGAGCCGAAAACCGTCGCCGATCTCGACCCAGTTCATCAGGATGATGTTGTCGACGAGCGAGCTCATGTGAAAGGTGCCCATCATCGACGACATCCCCAGCATTTCCGGGTTCTCGTGATTGTAGACGGTGGCGGTCTGGTGCTCCTTCATCAGCGCGACGAGTGCGTGAAAGAAGTCCCGGAAGAGCCGCCCCTCCGTACCCAGGCTGGACCCGTAGGTCGAAATGCTGTCGAACACGACGCGTTTCGGCTTGAACTCCTGGACGATCCGCTCGATCTCGTGAAAGTGGTGATCGACCTCGATCTCCTGAGGAGGATCGTAGTGCACCCGCACCAGCCCTCGATCGATCTCCGCCTGCAGATCGATCCCGATACTCTTCGCGTTCCGCAGGATCTGGGGCACCTGCTCGTCGAGCGAAAGCATCAGGCTTCGCTCGCCCAGCCGCGCGCCTTCGGCGATGAACTGACACGCCATCACGCTCTTGCCGACCCCGGAGATGCCTGCGACGACGGTGGTGCTGCCGAGGAGATAGCCGCCGTTGACGATCGCGTCGAGCCCAGGCACGCCGGTGGTCACCCGCGACGTAGGATCGAAGGCGGCGGCGCGGTCGCGATTCGACCGGCGGGGCGCCTGCACCCGGCGGTAAGCCTGAATGCCGTGCCCATCGACGATCCGGAACGAGTGGCGGCCCATTTGAAAGTCGTGGCCGCGGGACTTGACGATCTGAACCGATCGCACCGTGGAGCGCGCGATGTCTTCCATCCGCAACCGGATGACCGTGTCGGCAATGGACTCCTCGGGGAGCGCCACGGGGTGGTCGCCGTGCAGGGCGCTCGCTTCCACGGCCAGTACGGCCGTGAGGTGCTCCCGCTGCAGCCCCTCGACCAGGACGTGAAAGACCTCGCGCGGCTCGTCTCCGTCGCCCCCGAGGACTCCGGCCACGCCGTCCACGAAGATGCGGCGGGCGCCCATCTTTGCGGCTTCCTCGAGAAGCAGGCTGTCGGCCTGCTGCAGCTCCTGGAGGAACACCGGCCGCGTGGTGAAGATGATCTTCACCCGGTTCTCCCGCTCCAATGCCGGCAGATCCCATCCGAACCGTGCGGCGTCCCGCACCAGTTTTTCCGGCGAGACTTCGAACAGGACGATCAGGCCCGGCTCGTCGAATTCGCTGGCGCCCCGGTAAACGAACTCGACGCCAAGCGTGGTCTTGCCGGTTCCGATGGCGCCTTCCAGCAGGATGACATTCCCGCGCGGAATGCCCTCCGACAGGATGGCATCCAGGCCGCTGATTCCGGTCTTCACGAGATCTGGTTCAGGCATCATTTTCCTCTGTGCGGTCCGGGCGCGGGGTGCTCACCTGTCGGGCGTTGGGTCGAGCGGCTTGCCGCCGTGCGAAGTCTGCCCGGCGCCCGATACTCTCGTCGTCGTCGCGTTCGCTGAGCACCGCCAGGAGACGTCTCCGCCCTTCGGCCGTCGACGCGACGTGCAGGATCGAAGGCAGCCAGTCGGGATGCGGACCATCGCTGGAGAAGACGTACAGGCGCGCGGCGTGGGTGGGGGTCTGAGTTCGTGTCAGCAGCCCGGTCGCGAGCAGCACATCCAGCGAGCGCGCGATTTCGCTGTCGTCGTCACCGAGGAACCTGACGAGTGATTCGCTGGTCAGCAGGACGCGCGGATGCCGGGAGAAAAACACCAGGAGGTCGAGATCGCATCGGTGCCGGAGGACGCCAATCCGATCGAGCAGACCACGTGGTTCTTCGTGCTCCATTCCTTGAGGCTGCTCCTGATCCTTGAAGGGGCCATCGTAGCTGCTAATTCCCGGCTCGGCAAATCGTGGCCGCGCTCGGGCGGAAGCTATGCGGTGGGTACCATTGCGCCGGATCGTCCCGCGAGCCGTGCGACAGCGTCGAGCAGCGTGTGGGGCTGGACGGGTTTCGCGAGATGCGCCTCGAAGCCGGCGCCCGGCGCAGTGTCGGTCTCACGCCGACCGAAGGCGGTAAACGCCAGGGCAGAAAGCCGCCGCCCCGAAACCTCGGCAAGGGCGCGTGCCTGCCGAAGCAGGGAATAGCCATCCTCGCCGGGCATGCAGATGTCCGCCACCATCACGTCGGGCCACGCCGCGTGCAGATGCGCCAAGCCCTCGGATGCCGATCGACCCGTCGAAACATGTGCGCCTGCACTCTCCAGCACCGTCCTCAGCAGGCCGACCGTCTCGAGGTCATCATCCACGACGAGGACTCGGAGCCCCTCCAGGCTGCGGTAGGCAGGCGTGAGCACTGGACGCTTCGCCAGGTACTCGGAGAGTGCCACGGTGAACGGTGACGGCTCGCGTGTGGGCGCGTCGACCGGCACGTCCGCCAAACCGTTCCGCATCCTCTGCAGCCCGGCGCGAATCCTCGTCTTGACCGTACCCAGCGGCTGCTGCAGGATTTCGGCGATCTCCGGGTGGGTGAGCCGCTGGAAGAACGCGAGCTCCAGGGGCACACGCTGCGGGGCCGGAATCGCCTCGAGGACACGACGCATCGCGCGGCTCGCCTGTGCCTCGATCAGCGTCAGGTCAACGGCACGATCGGCGGCAGCGAACTGGTGCTCGAGATGTTCGCTGGGCGCCTCCCGCTGGGCACGGCGTTTCCTCGTCCGGACGCGATCGATCGCGCGGCTCCGCGTGATGAGCAACAGCCAGCTTTCAATCGTGCCACGCTCGGGATCGAACCGCGCCGCCTCGCGCCACACCTGCAGAAACGCCTCCTGAACGACTTCTTCGGCGTCGGCGTGCTGGCGCAGGATGCGGAGGGCAAGACTGTACACCCTCGTGGCATGACGATCATAGAATGCCGCAAGCGCCGTCACGTCCGCATCCCGCATGCGGCCCAGAAGGTCTTCAGCGATCGCCGGATTCTTCATTGCGCCCGCCGTGCGGCGACGGATTCGCCGATCAGCCTGAGCAGGGCGTCGAAGTCTATCGGCTTGGAGACGTGATGATCGAAGCCTGCCGCGGCGACGCGACGGCGATCACATTCGGCCGTAAAGGCAGTAACCGCGATCGCCGTGCCGGGCCGGGTAGCATCCCCGTCCGAACCCAGTCTCGCCATCAAGTAGTAGCCATCTTTTCCTGGCATCCCGAGGTCAGCGAGCAGGACATCGACCGGCTGCCGCGCGAGCAGGTCCACTGCTTCATCCGCATTCTCAGCCGTGGTGGGGATCGCCCCGGCCTCCTCGAGCGTACACGCGAGCAGGTCCCGTATATCCGGCTCATCATCGACGACGAGCACGCTGACGC
>JACDCA010000647.1 GCA_013694635.1 Acidobacteriota bacterium
GAACCGGGACGGTGGCCGGTTGCTGGCTCGTGGAGCAGGGGATGGCGTGCGATGCCGCACTGGAGCGGATCACGACGCTGCGCGCACCGATGCCGGAAGGCTGGAAAAACTCGCCCGAGACTCGCGACCAGCAGTCGTTCGTCCGTGCGTGGACGCGCGGAGAGCGGCCCTGACGTCCGACCCCTAACGTCCAACAATGATGAGGATGCCGGCGAGGAGCGCCAGCACCGCCATCAGCATGACCGGCAGACCGAGCGCGACCATTCCAGACAGTCCCGTGAGCACGAGCCAGAGGCCGAGCAGGAGCATGCCGATATTGCGATTGAAACCGAGTGTCTGAGCCACCGATCACCTCTTGATTGTGAAAACCGTGCGTGTGGTTGCGTCGCGATTATACGGGGTATAGCCGGGAGCCACCTGAGATACCATCCGTGAGACCCCTATGAACGAAGACCTCGACCATCTCTTCCGCCGCGGCGCCTTTGGCGCGTCGCCGCAGGATGTGGCGGAGTATGCGCGTCTCGGGTTCCTCGGATTCTCGAGCGCCGTCGCCCACCTGCTCGACTACGCACGCCTCCCTGACGATGTAGATGACTACATCGGTCAGCCGGGCTACGTGGGCATCACGGCCCGCGGCGGGTTCCTGCCGGCGGCCGACATCACCCACTCGCGCCAGCGCTGGCTCTTCCGCATGGTCCACAGCCGGCGGCCGCTGCAGGAGAAGATGGCGCTCTTCTGGCACAACCACTTCGCCACGGCCTACTCGAAAATCGCAGGCGAGTTCAATGCCACGGAGGCGACCCGGATGCTGGCGGCCAAGCCGTCCGAGGATCCCGGCGGCGTCAAAGGGCAGCTGGAGTTGTTGCGGGAGCACGCGCTAGGGAACTTCAGAGATCTTCTGGTGGCCATCGCGCAGGATCCGGCGATGCTCGTCTGGCTCGACGGGCGGTCGAACTTCCGCGCGCAGCCGCAGGAGAACTTCGCCCGGGAATTGATGGAGCTGTTCACGATGGGCGTCGGCACGTTCGCCGAGACCGACGTCTATGCCGGTGCGCGCGTGTTCACAGGGTGGAATCTTGCCCGCCCCGGCACCGGCGCGGCGCAGTACTACGCGTTCATCTACAACGCGGGGCAGCACGACACTGGCGCGAAGACGTTCACGTTCCCGATTTATCCCAGCGGCAGCACCACCATCCCGGCGCGTGCCGCCGCGTCGGGCATGCAGGACGGCCTCGACCTGATCAACGCCGTCGCGGCGCATCCACTCACCGGCCCCCGCCTCGCGCGCAAGCTCTACGCCTTCTTCATCAACGAGGTCGATAACCCCGATCCGGCCCTGATCACGGAAGTCGCGCAGATCTATTACTCGCGCAACTACGCGATCGAGCCGATGGTGCGGCGGCTCCTGCTGTCGTCGCAGTTCCGCAATCCCGCGAATTACTACAAACGGTATTCGTGGCCGGCCGAATTCGTCGTGCGGGCGCTCAAAGAAGTCGGGCCCGTGGGCTTTTCGGTGAACGACGCCCTGACGCCGCTGGCGAACATGGGGCAGCAGTTGTTCGAACCACCGGACGTGAACGGCTGGGAGCTCGGGCCGGGGTGGTTCTCGACCGGCAGCATGCTCGCGCGGATGAACTTCGCGTCGCAGCTGGCAACGAACCAGAAGTTCAACCTGCGCGAGGCAGCGCGGCCGCACGCGGCAACTCCGGAAGCCCTGGTGACGCACGTGCTCGATCGCCTCACAGCCCAGGAATACAGCGGGTCTTCGCAGGCCGCGCTGATGGATTACGCGCGCACCGGCGCCAGCTATCCCGCGTCGGACGCGCAGCTGGCGACCAAGGTCGCGGGGCTGGTGCACCTGGTCGTCGGGTCGGGCGATTATCAGTTCATTTGATGATTCAGCCCTGAAAGGGCTGGCCTACGGATAACAGCTGATGCCAATCACAAGACGCGAATTCGTAAAGGGGGGCGTGGCGGCGTTCACCGTCAGCTTCGCGGCGCCGGAGTTCCTCTCCGACCTGGCGGTGGCGCAGGGGCAGTCGCGCCGCAACCTCGTCGTCCTCTATCTGAGCGGCGGCAACGACGCGTTGAGCACGCTGATCCCGTACACGGATCCGCAATACTACGGGCGCCGCCCGGCGCTCGCGATCCCCGCCGGAACCGTCCTGCAGATCGGCGCCGACAGCTCGGGACGGCTGCTTGGCTTGAACCCGCGACTCACCGGTCTGCGGACGATCTACAACGCCGGCCGCCTCGCCATCATCCAGCGCACCGGGTATCCGAACTCCAGCCGCTCACATTTCCAGGGC
>JACDCA010000662.1 GCA_013694635.1 Acidobacteriota bacterium
AGGAGGCGCGAGCCGAGGGCCAGCCGGCGCTGCGCGATGCGCTTTATCGGAGGATCGAGCACCTGCTGCTCGAGGCCGGCGCGCTGGTGCCGCTCTTCCATGACATCGACTATCGGCTGGCCAGTCCGAGAGTGCGCGGCCTGGTGCTCAGGGGGACAAAGCCCTACCTCAATTACGGCGAGGTGGGCGTGGCGGTGTCCCCACGTGTGGCGGAGGCGCGCCGCGCCACCGGCGGCACGATTCACGTCCCGATGACGTCGGGCATCATGTCGCTCGATCCCAAGCAGCGGAGCACCGCGGAGCTCGGCGAAGTGCTGCCGTGCATTTTTCAGACGCTCACGGTTGAAAAGGGAGGACTGGCGCAGATCATCCCCTGCCTGGCGGAGCGTTTCCGCATCGAAGACGGCGGCCAGCGCTATCGGTTCTTCCTGCGTGAGGACGTCCGCTTTCACAACGGCCGCCGGCTGACCGCGCGGGACGTACGGTACTCGCTCGAGCGGCTGCTGCAGTCGCGCGAAACCGACCTGGAGTCGTTCGCTGTCATCCGCGGTGCGAAAGCGCTGCTCGGGGGGGAGACCAGGGACCTCGCCGGCCTGCGGATTCACTCGGCGACCGAGTTCACCATCGAGCTCGAGGAGCCGGTCGCCTTCTTTCCCGCCTTACTGTCGCACTATCAGACGGCGATCATCCCCGAAGGCGGCGAGCCCCCGGCCGCGACGCCGCACGCCTGGACCGGCACCGGCGCCTTCCGAGTCGTCGCCTTCGAGCCAGGCCGACGACTCGAGCTCGAGCGCAACAAAACGTACTGGCGGCAGGGATATCCGCGAAGCGAGGGACTCGTCTTCCATTTCGGCATCAAGCCCAAGGACATTCTTGGAGGGTTGCAGGACGGCCGCTTTTCCGTGGGCGCCGAGCTGCTGCCTGCCGACGTCGAGGAGCTGCGCCGGCAGCCGGAGTTCGCGTCAGGGTACCGGGAAACACCGCGACTGGTGACCTACTTCGTCGCGTTTAACACCTTGCGGGGGCCGCTCCGCAGCCGCGCGCTCAGGCTCCGACTTGCACGTTCCGTCGATCTCCCCCGGCTGATCCGCCAGACGCTCGGGCGTCTGGCCATCCCGGCGCACGGCATCATTCCGCCCGGACTGCCCGGGCACGATCCTGAAGCGGCGACTCGCCGACTCTCGGCCGGCAGCGATGCGTCGGAAACCATGGCGGGCAGCCTGGAGCTGACGGCGGCCATACACCCCGTGCTGACGGGACCGTATGCGGCCGTCACGCGTGAGTTGTCGACCGCCTTCGCCGCGCAGGGAGTGGCCGTGCGCCCGGTGGCCACGAACATGGAAGAGTTCCTGCAGGCGCATCGCGAAGGCACGGCCGACATGTTCATCGGCCGCTGGGCCGCCGACTACCCCGACCCTGATTCCTTCGCGTCGGTCTTTCACTCGCAGACAGGTTTTTTCGGCCGCGTCTGTAGTTCGCCCGAGATCGACCGGCTGATCGCACGTGCCCGCAGCGAATCGGTCCCGGCGCTGCGTCACACGCGGTATCGCGAGCTGGAAGACATGCTCGCCGCCGACGCGATCATCCTGCCGATGTTTCACGAGCAGGCGTATCGGATCGCGCGCCCCGAGGTCGACGGTCTCACGCTGGGTCTCGGCACGCCGACCGTGTCGATGGAGGAGCTCCGGATTGCGTCTCCGGATCCCTGATCCCTGATCTCAGCATCCCGCATCCCGCATCCGCGCACCGCGCACCGCGCACCGCTAGAGTGCCAGCACATCCGATCCCGGCAACTGCTGCAGCAGCAACGCATCGGCCGTCGCGAGACGCCAGCGCCGGACGCGGGCGTGAGCAACCAGCAGCCGATCGAAGGGGTCGCGTGTCCACGTCAACTCGCATGCGGACGAAAACCACCTGCCGGCCGGCGGCTCGTCGAGTCTGAACCGTTCATGATCCCGGAAGGCCTCGAGCGTGCGGGACGGCGCCAGACGGACGCGTCCGGCTTCGAGGAGGATCTGCAATTCAAGCAGGCTCGCCGGCGAGAGGTGCAGGGTGGCGTATCGATTCAACGCCCGCGCGCGACGATGGCCCTGCACGAGCCAGATGGCGGCATGCGTGTCGAGAAGAATCACCGGCGTTTCCGCGCGGCAAAGGCGAGACCTCGCCTGCCGGCTTTCCAGGTCCACTGCCCGTCTGCGACCGCGGGATCGACGAAGTCGAATAAGCCCTTCGACACTTTGGGCGCCGTTGACGCAGCGGCGGGTTCGGCGAGGATCCGGAAGCGCACCCCGCGCCGCTCGATGACCACAGGGACGCCCTTTTCCGCGTCGTCCAGCATCTCCCCGAACCGGGCCCGCGCTTCCGCTACTTTGTAGCCTTTCACGATGTACATTGTACATGCATGCCGGAACCGCGTGGCGTGGCCGACGGGTCGCCATTCTCGATGCGCCGCACGATTCTCATCTATAATCCGCGCGTCCGACACATGACCTCATGCCGCTGACCACCGCTACCTGATCGCCTGACGCCTCACGTCGAGTCGCGATTGTGCTAGGCGCGCGGGCAGATCCGAGGCACACTGCCGCCACACGTAAACAGTTGAACGCGTTCGTCCCGGGAACGCAGGAAGGTTTTCCGATGTCGATTCGCGCCTTGTTCTCTACCCTGGCGTTCCTCTCGCTCGTCGCCGTTGCCGCACCGGCGTCAGCCCAGACCTGGACCGCGGAGCAGCAGGAGGTGTTGAAGTTCGAAGAGCAGCAGTGGCAGATGGCCAAGGACAAGGACCTGAGCTGGATAGACAAGATGGTCCACCCGAGCCTCAGTTACTGGGACACCGATCAGCAGGCGCCCCAGAACAAGGCCTCTCTGGCGCGCTGGAACCGCTACAACAATACGAACGCCACGGTCCTCGAGCAGGAACTGTTCCCGATCTCGATCACGATCACGGGCAACATCGCCGTGGTCCACTACCGGTACATGATCGCGCGTGAGAACGCCAAGAAGGAGCGGGAGACGGTCAGCGGCCGGTACACCGACATCCTGGTCAAGGAAGGCGGCCGCTGGATGTTCATCAGTTGGGCGGGCGGTGACGATCCCAAGAAATAAGGATGCTCCCTGATCCTTGATCGCGAATCTCAGGAACATCCCCAATCCCCGCATCTCCCGCACCGTTTGCCTTGATCCGGGATTCGGGATTCGGGATTTCCGAGGATCAGCGATGAGCGATAAGGGATGAGGGACCATCACACTCAAGTGCACCTGTCAGTCGGTACCCGGCTCGGGCCGTACGAAATCGTGTCTCCGCTCGGCGCCGGCGGTATGGGCGAGGTCTATCGCGCGCGCGACACCCAGCTGAATCGTAATGTCGCGATCAAAGTGCTGCCCGAGCTCTTCGCGCTGGACGCCGAGCGCCTTGCGCGCTTCACGCGCGAAGCGCAGACGCTCGCTGCACTGAATCACCCGAACATCGCGCAGATCTACGGCCTCGAAAGCGCCGGAGCCGCAGGCACCCGGGCGCTCGTGATGGAGCTGGTCGAGGGAGAGGACCTCTCCGTGGTCATCGAGCGCGGCGCCGTTCCGCTCGCCGAGGCGCTGCCCATCGCGCGGCAGATTGCGGACGCGCTCGAAGCCGCCCACGAGTCAGGGATCATCCATCGCGATCTCAAACCCGCCAACGTGAAGGTGCGGCCCGATGGCACCGTGAAGGTCCTCGACTTCGGTCTCGCCAAAGCGCTGGACCCCGTGGGGACGTCGAGCGCAGACGCGATGAGATCACCGACGCTCACGGCCCGTGCCACGCAGATGGGCATGATCATCGGCACCGCCGCCTACATGGCGCCCGAACAGGCGAAGGGCAAAGCGGTCGACAAACGCGCCGACATCTGGGCCTTCGGTGTCGTGCTCTACGAAATGCTGACCGGCGCGCGCGCCTTCGACGGCGACGATGTCTCGGAGGTGCTCGCGACGGTGTTGAAAAGCGAGCCTGCCTGGCATGCGCTCCCGGCCGACACACCGCCCGCGATCCGCCGAGTGCTCCGCCGCTGCCTGGAAAAGGATCCGCGCAAGCGGCTGAGTGCGATCGGGGATGCGC
>JACDCA010000665.1 GCA_013694635.1 Acidobacteriota bacterium
CCCCTGCTGGGCTAGGCTGATCTCTAACTGAGCCAGCCGGCCCCGTGTTTGCACTCCTCGGTCGGCATGCAGGTGAGCGGGCTCATCATGCTCGATCGTGCTTTCGATCCGTCCGGCAGCATGCGTCGCCGGTCGCTGCGGCTCCACGAGCTCGGGCACGCGCTCGGATACAACCACGTGAGCGCCCGCGACTCCGTCATGAACTCTTACGCACGGACGGAACCCAAGACGTTCCACGATGCCGCGCGCCTGGCGTTCATGCGTCCGCCGTTGAATCGCTCCCCCGACATCGATCCGGATCCGTTCTCCGTCAACCTGCGAGCTCCCTCGCAGGGGCTGACCTGGAGAGGGGACCGCTGATTTCCGATCCGCCGCTCGCGTGAGCAGCAGACGCTGGCTGATCCTGATCGTGTTGGCCGGCGCCATGTTGCGCCTCTTTCCCATCTGGTTCGGGCTGCCATATCTCCGTGCGCGACCCGACGAGGACATGTCGATAGCGATCGCCTACCGGATGCTCTCCGGTGATCTCCATCCGCGGTTCTTCCACTGGCCGTCGCTCACTTTCTATATTTTCGCCGCTCTCTATTGGTGCGCATGTGCCATCAAGGGGGCGTTTTCTCTAGAGGCGGGGTTGTCTCAGACCGAGCAGATCGTCATCGGCCGCATTTTCGTGGCGTGCGCCGGCACAGCGACGCTCGCCGTTGTCTATTCGATCGGGCGGCGCGTCCGGGACGACGTCACGGGACTGATTGCCGCCGCGCTCCTGGCTGTTGCGATGCTCCACGTTCGCGAGTCGCATTTCGCAATGACGGACGTGATCATGACGCTGCTGGTGACGGCGTCGCTTGCGGTGTTGTTGCATGGGGTCGACGAACAGGAGACGGCCAGGAGAGCTCGGCTCTTTGCCGCGGCTGGATTTCTCGGCGGCCTGGCCGCGTCGACGAAGTATACGGCGGCGGCTGTGCTGGCCGCCGTGGCGGCAGCGCACATCCTGGCGCTCCGGCGGCCCTGGCGAACCGCCGTTTCATGGCCCGTATGGCAGCCTTCGCTCGCATACGCGCTGTGTTTCGCATGTGGCTTCGGGATGGCGACACCGTATGCCTTGCTGGACTTCGCGGCGTTCAAAGAGGGAATGCTGTTCAACGTCAGGCACATGTCGGAGGGCCATGCTGTCCCCCTGGGCCGTGGGTTCAAATACCACCCGACGTATTCATTGCCCTATGGCATGGGGCCGACGGCGTATGCGGCTGGTCTTGCCGGAGTGCTCGTCCTCGCCTTCCGTTACCGGAGGCACGGCTTCATCCTTCTGAGTTTCGTTGCAGCGCTCTACCTCTCGTTGGGCCCGGGCCGCACGGTGTTCTTCCGGTACGTGCTGCCTCTCGTGCCGGTGTTGTGTGTCGCAGCCGCGATCGCGATCAGAGACGCAGCCGATTGGCTGGGACCCCAGCTGCGCGTTTCGCGTACCGCCGCCGCAGGGGGCCTCATCTGCGTCGTGGGCATCCCCGGGTTGGTCAACAGCATCTGGTTCGATTCGCTTCTCGCTCGTACCGACAGCCGCGTGCTCGCGGGCTGGTGGCTGGAATCACGGCTGCAACCAACGGATACGCTCTATGACGATGGTGGTGTGTACGTTGTTCTCGATCTGAGCCGTGCAGCGTTCCGGCGGTCGTTGTTCGATCCGGCCAGCAATTCTTTCAGCGAGGGCGCCGCACAGACGCCGGAATGGCTGATCCTGTACGAGTCTCCAGTCAAGGCGTACGCGAGCACGAGACTGGAGTTGCGGGATCTCGCACGTCGCGAATACGAACTGGTCCAGACCGTCCGAGCGACCAGGGGGCGGCAGCGCTCAGCGGTGTATGACTTGCAGGACGCGTTTTTCATGCCGCTGTGGGGTTTCTGGACGGTCGAACGCCCCGGACCTACCATCCGTCTTTACCGCCGCAAGCCCCCTTCGTAATGCTGCAACTCGAGTTGCGATAAGCCGCGAGATTTGCCCCGACTTGGATCCTGTGGTTGACGGATTTCCGTGCCTGCTCGCGGAGGGCTTTGGACACCAATTATCTTTCAAAGGCGCAAGTGATTGGCGGTCGCGGAGTTCCGGCGACAGGCGCTGACGAGTGAGATCGGGCAGCACGCTTGCGATAAGAGGCCGCGGCTGCCGTAACCGGCTTCATTAACGCGGCCCGACCTCTCGCGTGAGGATCGCCAGGCGGCAGCCGCTTACTCACACTTGTGGAGGACACATGACTCGTCTCGCGCTCCTTTTGTGTACGTGCA
>JACDCA010000692.1 GCA_013694635.1 Acidobacteriota bacterium
ATCAGGAGCGCATTCTCGAGGCCGAATTGCACCGTTTCGTCCGCTTCCACTACGACATCGTCGAACTGCTCGCCAGGAGGCAGTAATGGGTGCGAAGGATCCGCGGGTCGACGCGTACATCGAGAAGTCGCGGCCATTTGCGCAGCCGATCCTGCGCCAGTTCCGCAAGGCCGTACACGCCGGCTGCCAGGACGTCGTCGAAACGATCAAGTGGAGCGTGCCCGCGTTCGAGCACAAGGGTCCGATGTGCGGCATGGCCGCGTTCAAGGCCTATTGTTCCGTCGGTTTCTGGAAGAGCTCCTTACTCAAGGACCTTCCGGAAGCGAAGGACGCGCTGACGCAGTTGGGCCGGGTGCAGTCGGTGGCCGAACTCCCTGCGGAAAGAGCGATCTCGGCCCTGGTGAAGCGGGCGGCGAAGCTGAATGACGAGGGGGTGAAACTCAAACGCGCACCGAAGGCCCCGAAGGGCCCGGTGAAAGTCCCGGCCTACTTTGCCGCCGCGCTCAAGAAGAACCGGAAAGCCAAAACGGCGTTCGATGCCTTCAGCCCCAGCCACCGCCGCGAGTACATCGAGTGGATCTCGGACGCGAAACAGGACGCCACCCGCCAGCGCCGGATCGCCACCGCTCTTCAGTGGATCGCCGAAGGCAAAGGGCGGAACTGGAAATACCAGAATCGCTAGTTCTTTGAGCAGCCCTAAAGGGCTGGACTACTGACCAACCACAAACGACTCTGTCATTCCCATCGCAACGCGGTCATTGGGTCCACCTTTGAGGCGCGGTTGGCCGGGATCAGGCCGGCGATCAGGGCGACGAACGCAAGCGTGAGCGTCGCGCCGATGAAGACGAGGGGATCCCGCGCCTGCATTTCGTACAGGATCTGTTGTGCGCCCGTTGCACTCCAGTACGCGGCGACCAGGCCGATGACCGCGCCCACCACCGTCATCAGCGCAACCTGCCGCAGCACCATCCGGCGCACGTGCCAGGGGTTGGCGCCGAGCGCCATCCGCAACCCGATCTCCCGCGTCCGCTGCGAGACCGTGTAGGCGAGCACGCCGTAGAGCCCGACCGCCGCCAGCAGCGTGGCCAGCACGGCAAACGAGGCCGACATGACGCTGATGAAACGGTCCATGAACACGTTCTGGCGGATCTGTTGCGGCAGCGTCCGGAGATTCTCGACCGGCAGATTGGGATCGATCCGCGCGACGATGCGCTGGACCTGGCCGACGAATTGATCCGGGTTGGTTCCGGTCCGGACGTAAAACGTCATCGACCCGATGCGCGTGCTCTGCTTGTAGGGTGTGAAGAACAGGGGCGGGATGACGTCCTTGACCTCGCTGTACTTTGCATCCTTCGCGACACCGATGATCTCCGTGTCGAGCGCCGTCCCGTCGTCTGTCATCCGCTTGCCGACGGCTTCCTGCGGCGTACCCAGCTTGAATTTCCTGACGAATGACTCGTTGACGATCACCACTTTCGGCGATTTCCCCGCGTCCTGAGGCGTGAACTCCCGGCCGGCCACGAGCGGAATCCCCAACGTCTTCAAATAATCGGGGCCGATCATGTTGAAGCGCGAGTTGTTGTCGACGTCCGGCCCGGTCGGGTACCCCTGCACCGTGACGTCCGAGCCCCAGTTGCTGCCGGCAATCAGCGCGACGAGCGCTGCGGTCACCCCTGTGACGCCGGGCGTGGACGCCATTTCCTGCTCGATTCGCGAAAAGAGCACCTGCGATCGTTCCGGCGTATACGCGTTCAACTCCGGTGAAACCCCGAACGTGACGATGTTGTCCGGCTTCAAGCCAAGCTCGACCCGCGACACTTTGGCGAGACTTTTCACGAACAGGCCGGCGGCGATCAGCAGCGTCATTGAAATCGCGATCTGGAAGGTTGCCAGCGACGTGCGGAACCGCGCCGCCCCCTTTGCCCCCGACGGCTGTCCGGATTGTCCCTTCAGGGTCGGCAGAAGATCGGGGCGTGTGCTGTGGAGCGCGGGGAAGAGACCGAAGAGCAGCCCCGTTCCGATTGTGAGCACACCGGCGAAGAGCATCACCACCGGATCCAGTTCGATCTTGAACGTGCTGGCGGCGTCTTCGGGCAGGAGCGACGCGATGAAATGCAGCGTCCACTGCGCAACGATCAGCCCGGCCGCGCCGCCGAGCGCGGCAAGGATCAACGACTCGGTCAGCAACTGCCGAATCAGTTGCGCGCGGTTGGCGCCGATCGAGAGGCGGATCGCCATTTCACCGCTGCGTTTCGCGGCGCGCGCCAGCAGAAGGTTCGCGATGTTCGCGCACGCGATGATCAG
>JACDCA010000696.1 GCA_013694635.1 Acidobacteriota bacterium
GCGCACGCGCTCGTGACCGCCCTGCTGCGCGACGGCGAGCGCGCGGGGATGATCCTGCTGCGCGGGACGCGGCTGGTCGAGGGGGCACCGGCGTCCGGCGGCTACCGGCTGCGCCTCGAGCGGGAGACGCTCACCTGCGGGATCGTCGTCAACGCCGCCGGCCTCGAGGCGGATGTCGTGTCGGAGATGCTCGGGGGAGAACCGTTCACGATCTATCCCTGCCGCGGAGAATACGCGGAGCTCAAACCGAACAGGCGTGAACTCGTCAACGGGCTGGTTTATCCGGTGCCGCATCCTTCCGGACACGGCCTTGGCGTTCACCTGACAAAGACCACCGATGGCGACGTACTGCTCGGTCCCACCATCCGTTATCAGGAGAGCAAGCGCGACTACGAGGAGAGGCGCGAACCGCTCGAAGCGTTTCTCGAACCGACGCGGCTGCTGCTGCCGCACGTCACGCTGGCTGATCTTCGCCTGGGTGGATCCGGCATTCGCGCGAAGCTGCATCCGCCAGAGGCACGCTTTGCCGATTTCATGATCCGGTTCGACACGCAGCAGCCTGCCTTGATTCATGCCGCGGGGATCGATTCTCCCGGGCTGACCGCATGTCTGGCGATCGGTGAACGCATCGCTCGCCTCGTCGGCCCCTAGCCCCCAGCTCCCAGCCCCGACCCCCGCAGATATTCTTCGATCGCATCCTGCCAGCGCGGCATGATGTGACCGGCGGCTGCGAGCTTCGCGTTCGACAGGGCGCAGTAGCGGGGTCTCCGCGCGCGCAGGCGGGCGTCGGCCAGTGTCATCGGCCTGTGCCGCAGCGGCTTGCCGAGCACGTGGGCCGTGTACTCCGCGATTTCGGGCCATGTCGCGAGTCCGGTGCTCACGCAGTGGTAGAGGCCGGGGGGCGCATGGGACCGAACGAGATGCGCGGTCGCGCGGCCGATGTCGGCGGTGTGTGTCGGTGACACGGTGCGATCGACGAACACCGGCACTTCGGCCCCCTCGAGTATGCCGTCCACGATGGCGGCGAGACTGCCGCGTCGCGTCGAGGCAGGCCCAGGCTTGCCAAACAGGCTCTCCACGCGGAGCACGTACGCGCGGGGGGATGCGAGCGCAAACCAATCTCCCAGCAGCTTCGACGCGGCGTACACGCTGAGCGGATTGGGAGCATCCTCTTCGGTGTACGGCCGATCCGTCTCGCCGTCGAAGACGAAGTCTGAGCTGTAATGGACGAAGGTCGCCCCTGCCTCAGCCGCCGCGCGGGCGATCGCCCGGACGGCGAACGCGTTTACCGTGAGCGCAGTGACCGGATCCTCCTCGGCGCCGTCGACGTTGTTGTACGCGGCGCAGTTGAGGATCAGATCTGGCCGGACCTCCGAGACGGTGGCAACGACCGCACGTTCATGGGTGATATCGAGGGCACCGTGGTCAGCGGCGATCACCTCTTCACTGGCGAATTCGCGGTGGATCGCGGCGCCGAGCAGCCCGCGGCTGCCCAGGATCAGCAGGCGCATCTCCTTATTTATCGCCGGGGCCCCTTGCCCCGGGCGCCGAAGCCTCGGCGAAGGCGGCACCCCGGCTGGAGGCCTTCACTCGCTCTCGCTCCGTTCCGGCCGCTCTCTGAGCGCGTCCGAGATGGCGTCAACGACCGCCCCCTGCTGATCCGCTGTCAGTTCCCCATAGATCGGCAGCGCCAGCGTGGAGTCGGCGGCTGCCTCCGCCTGGGGGAAATCGCCCCGTGCATGACCGAGTGACGCGAAGCACTCCTGCAGATGGAACGGAACGGGATAGTAGATCTCCGTGCCGATGCCGTGCTCCGTCAGGTGGGCGCGCACGCGATCCCGGTCCGGCACGCGGACGATGTACTGGTTGAAGATGTGGCGGTATCCATCAGGTTCCGTCGGCAGGACGATGCGATCGTCGAGTCCGGCGGATCTGAACAGTTGTGCGTACCGCCCGGCATTGGCGCGGCGCATGTCCGTCCACTGCGACACGTGAGGCAGCTTCACGCGCAGCACGGCCGCCTGGAGCGCATCGAGCCGGAAATTTCCACCGATCTTCTTGTGAAAGTATTTTGGCTCGGCGCCATGGTTGCGCAGCAGACGCAGCTCGCGGGCCAACGCGGGATCGCTGGTCGTCACCCGTCCGGCATCGCCGAAAGCCCCGAGGTTCTTGCTCGGGAGAAGGAGAAGCACGCGGCGACGCCGAGCGTCCCGGCTTGCCGCCCGCGGTTGCCGGACGACATCGCCACGGCGTCCGCCGCGCCGATCTGACGCGCCAGTTCCCGCTCCAGCGCCTCGACCTCGGGGCCGAGAATGAACCGCTGGCTGTCGCAGACGCGCGTGATGGCTTCGAGAATCCGGCTGCGGATCGGCCTGTACTGCGCCTCGAGGTCGAGGAGCGGTACCTTCACCGCCGGCTCACTTCGAAATGATCTCTGGCGCTCCCCAGACGGCGAAGTCGTTTCGTGGGTCGAGGGGCTTCCGGTCGGCGCTATTGCGCGTGTTGAAGATGACCTCGACCTCTTCCCCCGCATACGACGCCAGGTCGACCATGACCGGGATCCACTTGCGGTCGCCGGGATGGTTGAACGGGTTCACCACCTGCTCGAACAGCTTGTCGAAAGTGCGGCCGTCTGAAACACCCACGAAGAAGAGTACGCCGTCTCCTTCGGCGGTCCAGGCCTCGGGCTTCAGGCCCACGTTCACACGCAGCCACGCATCCTCGGGAATCCGCACCTTCCAGATGATCCGGGACGCCGGTTCGGCCTCGATGGCCTTGTGCGATTCGCCGTTCAGGTTGACATCGGTCACGTTGAACGTGCGTTCAGCCGGCGTACGCTGCGCGCTCGGCAGCTGTTCAATGAGATCGACTGACGGCGCCCCGCTTCCCTTCCGGAACAGCCACCATCCCCCGGCGATCAGCACGACCGCCACGACCGCCGCAAGGACGGCCCGATTGCCTTTCATCAATTGCTCTCCTTCAAAAAGCCTAATTTATCACTACCGGCGGCGTTCCTTCACCGCGGCACGGGTCTCGCGGTCCGCCTCGCGGCGCTTGATCGTCTCCCGCTTGTCGTGCGCCTGCTTGCCCTTTGCCAGGGCAATTGCCACCTTCACGTGCCCGTTCCTGAAGTACATGCGCGTCGGTACGAGGGTCATCCCCTTCTCCACCGTCTTGCCGATCAGCTTGCGAATCTCCTGCCGGTGCAGCAGCAGCTTCCGTCGTCGCGTGGGCTCGTGGTCCGCGTA
>JACDCA010000698.1 GCA_013694635.1 Acidobacteriota bacterium
CCTTAACGCGACCTGTCCTCTTCCCCGATCCGTCGGCTTACTGCGAACACCTCTGCCGCCGCCAACCCCCGGAGAAAAGCGGAGCACAAAGAGGCCAATGCCGAGGAAGAAACTCGACGAGAGGGCCGAGGGTAATCGATGAGGGGATGGCGGATTATTGCCGCCGCTCCCCTTGTGCGTCAACGCCCGAATGGCAATTGGCTCCCACTCGAGCTGGGAATTCTTGTCCTCCGCCGCCACGTTGCGCGACAGATCCGCCTTGAGCTTCGTCGAAGCGTCGGGCGGGCGCTCGAGCGCGTCAACGGCGACGCTGCGAATCAGCCCGGTTTTCCATGCGCATGTGATGCTGGGTGACCAGGGACAGGGGTGGTCACGAAACTGATTGTCGATTGCGGATTGGCGATTGGCGATCGATATTCCGATTGCGGATTGTGACGGCGGTGCGCGGCGAAGGCGCCGTTCGTCCGAGCGCGCGAGTGGCACACGTCGCAGGAGAGCACCGACCTGACGGACGGCAGGATCCGCCTGGCGCTGGAGGTCTGCACCGACCACCCTATCAAAGCACCCGCCACCACGGAGCCGCCAGGATGCCCGGGGCCAGCCACTCAACGCGATCCCCGGTGTGAAGCAGCAGGCCGGGCCGCGACCGACGCTTATACTCCTCGCGGAACGATTGCAGGTGACGCGCATCGTCCACGCGCGGACGCGTCGTCGCTTTGACCTCGATCGGCACGACGTCGCGTTGGATCTCCAGGACGAAGTCCACTTCCTCGCCGACGGCGGTGCGCCAGTAGAGGATCTCCGCCGGCGTCGTGCGGCTGTCGCGCCACGCGAGCAGGTCGCCGAGCACAAGGTTCTCGAGGTGGGCGCCGCCAGGTTCTTCGACGCCGGAGAGATGCAGCGCGAGGCCAGTGTCCCCCCAGTAGAGCTTCGGTGTCTTGATCAGACGCTTCGTGCGATTCACGGCATACGCAGGTACGCGGACGAGTTGGTAGGAGGTCTCGAGCAGGTTCAGGTACCGGTGCACAGTGGGCTGCGGCAGTGCGACGTCGCGGCCCAGCTCGGTCTGATTCATCATCTGCCCGATGCGCAGGCACGCGGCGCGCATCAAGCGGCGCAGATCGGGAAGCGCGGTGACGCTCGAAATCTCCTGCAGGTCACGTTCGAGGTACGTGCGCACGTAGCCGGCGAACCAGAGCGCGCGATCGTCGGCGCGCTCGAGCTCCAGCGCCGGCGTCGGATACCCGCCGCGACGCGCGAGGGTCTTCCACTCAATCGCCTCCACCCGCTGCGCCCGCACGACATCCGCCCAGTCGTCGTCCCGCGCGGCAAGCAGTTCGTCCCAGATCCCCGCGCGTCCGAGGCCGAGCTGCTCACGCCGCGTCATCGGCCACAACGTCAGATAACTCGCCCGGCCGGCAAGGCTCTCCGACACATTCCGCATGAGCAGCAGGTTCGCCGAGCCCGTGAGCAGGAACCGACCGCGAGTTCGCCGCTGATCGATGGCGCGCTTGATCGCGTGCAGCAGGGTCGGTGCGCGCTGGATTTCGTCGAGCGTGACCCTGGGCGCTCGCGCGACGAGATCGCCCGGCGACGCGGCCGCCTGTTCCATGACGTCGAGGTCGTCGAGCGTGAGGTACAGCCGGTCATCCGCCGGCGCGAGCTCCCGCACCAGCGTGCTCTTGCCCGTCTGGCGGGCGCCGCTGACCACGACCGCCGGCATGACCCGCAAGGCGTCGGCGAGCGAGCGCTCGACGAGACGCCGGACTGGATTATCATTCACGTCATGAATGATAATCATTCATCATATGAATAGCAATCGCTACCAGCGTCGCAGGGTCCGTTGAGGATGGGGTTTCGATCGTGACGGCCATCTGTTACCTAATCGAATACCCGCTGGATAGTGGCCAGTACGAGCTCCGGTCCTGGTTGGCGCCCCGAAACAAGGTAATGAAACGACAGAAAAGAGGTAAAATTGGCCCTGCATTACCCCTTTTAAGGACCTGAGCCGCTATTATGCCCTCACTTCAGCCAGGCTATTTGGCAAAGCTGAGCTTCGGCGCCGCAGAGATCAGCACCATCCACCGGCTCGGCGAAGCCCGCGGACGGCAGGACCTCTTCCTTCGTCAGTTCCCCGAACAGCTCGACACACTCCGCACTCACGCCGTCATCGAATCCGCCGAATCGTCGAATCGCATCGAGGGGGTCGTCGCCCCGCCAGGACGCGTCGCCGACCTGGTCGCCCGCCTCACGGAACCGCGCAACCGGTCCGAACAGGAGATCGCCGGCTACCGCGACGCGCTGCAGCTCATTCACGAATCCCACGCGGACATTCCGTTTTCCGTCAACGTGGTGCGACAGCTCCACCAGACGCTCTATCGATACCAGCCTGACGTCGGCGGACGATGGAAGAACACCGACAATCAGATCGTGGAGCGCGACGCACACCGCACGATCGTTCGCGTGCGGTTCGAGCCCACACCCGCTGTCGGAACGCCCCAGGCTATGGACGATCTGGCAGCCAACTATGACCGGGGGATCAACGACGCTCTCGCGGATCCGCTCGTCCTGCTCTCTCTCGCCGTTCTCGACTTCCTCTGCGTCCATCCATTCACGGATGGCAATGGGCGCGTCGCGCGGCTGCTCTCGCTCCTTCTGCTCTATCATTTCAACTACCGCGTGGGGCGTTACGTCAGCCTCGAACGGATCATCGAGGAATCGCGCGAGACCTACTACGAGTCGCTCGAGCGGAGCTCCCAACGCTGGCACGAGAGCGGACACGATGCTCACCCGTGGCTCGGGTACTTCTGGGGCGTCTTGATCCGTGCGTACGACGAGTTTGAAGCGCGGGTTGAAACCCTGAAAGGCTCGAAGACGGACCAGGTGCGCGGCGCTGTCAGGCGCCGGCTCGGTCGGTTTGGGATCGCCGACATCGAAAACGATTGCCCGGGCGTCAGCCGCGACATGGTGCGCCACGTCCTGAGACAGATGCGCTCGGAAGGCCGGGTCCAGGTCGAGGGGCGTGGACGCGGCGCCAAGTGGCGAGCTGTCCAGGCC
>JACDCA010000711.1 GCA_013694635.1 Acidobacteriota bacterium
GCCTTGCCGCCTTCTGGCGTCACGGCGCCGGCGCGACTGCGTGGCGCCGAGCACTCCTTGGCGCGGCGCTGGGCGGCGTGTGCGTTTACCTGCTGGGCCCTCGTTACACGCGTGCCCTCACGTCGGCATTCGCCGCCGGCACATCCATCGAGGATCCGCAGGGGGCCATCGCGCTTCTTCCCGCCTTCCAGCTGGGTTTGTACGTCGCGCTCGCTGTGGCGGCGTTCGTCGTCCTCAAGTGGCGACCTTTTGTGATCGGCCTCGCGGCGCTCGGGCTCTCGCAGATCGCGGTATTCGCAGCGCTGCACTTCATGATTCGCCACGCCGGGTTCACCCCTCACGTGCGCGACGTCCGCGCCTGGGCGCTCGCCGGTCCGCTCCTTGTTGTCGTGGCCATGGTGACCTATGACCGGCCGCGTCGCTGAGGTGGCGGCCGTATCTGCGCTCGCGCTCATTCTCACACTCGCCATCGCCGCTCCAGTACTTCGGGCGCCGTCCGACCGGATCTTCGGCATGGAGATCGTCGGGCGCCACTACGACCCGTTCACCGTGATGCAGCAATTCGGTCGCCCGATCGCCCTCGGGGTGTACTGGCAACCGGTCACCGACGTCCCCGGCGCACTGCTCGCGCGAGTGTCGAGCCCGGTGGCCGCGTACAACTGGCTCGTCCTCCTGACGTTCCCACTTTCTGCCGCTGCAGCGTACCTACTGGCGCGTTACCTCACGCTCTCGCCGGTGAGCGCCGTGATCCCCGCGATCGCCTTCGCATTCTCGCCGTTCCATCTCGCGCACGCCGCCTACCACCCACACGTTGCGCAGATGCACTGGGTGCCGCTGTATTTCCTCGCGTTGTGGCGCTGCCTCGACAACTCGACCCCGGCGGCGGTGGGCTTCCTCGCGGTTTCAATCGCGGGAGTGACGCTGTCGAACTTCTACGGCGGCCTGATCGCCGCGGTCATCACGCCGCTCGCGATTACCACCTACTGGTTCTTCAAGTCCCGACTCGAACCAGGGTCGCCCGGTCGCCTCGTGATCACTGTCGCCACCCTTGTCGTGATTGCCAGCGGCGGGGTCGCCTACGCGTGGCACGCGGCCCACGGCGTGGTCGTCAACCGCGCCGCCTTCGCGTTCCCGCTCGACGACCTGTTCCGCTACAGCGCGAAGTGGTGGAGCTACCTCGTCCCGCCGGTCGCGCACCCGCTGCTCGGTGGCATCGCGAAGCATGTCTGGGACCGCGCCGGTGTAGACGAAGGGCTGCTCGAACAGCAGGTGAGCTTGGGCTGGGGGCTCGTGGCACTGGGCCTCGTCGCGGTGTTCGGGTGGCTGGTCCGTGACCGGCATGCAACATCCCTGGCGACCGTCCCGGTTCTCGCGACTGTCGCGTTCGTGGCGCTGGTGTGCTCGCTTTCTCCCGAACGCACCATCGGTCCATTCACCTTCACGCGCCCGTCCGCCTTTCTCTACAGCGTTGTGCCGATGTTTCGCTCCTACGCGCGGTTCGGTGCGGTCGTTCAGCTCATGGCGGCGCTGCTGGCGGGCATCGGCGCGGAGCGTCTCTGGCGCTTCGGGACGCGGCGCGCGAGGATCGCATGCGTGACGCTGCTGGCGATCGCCGCCGGTGAGTACGCGGTGTGGCCGCCCGCGCTGTGGCGTGATGTGCTGCCGACGACCGCGCACCGGTGGGTCGCGGAACGGCCCAATCGCGTGCACGTCCTCGACTGCGCGCCGCTCACTCTGGATTCCGCGTCGATTGAGTGGCTGACCGGCTATCGGATTTCGCTGCGCCGGGGATGGTTCGACGACTGCACGGAGCCGAACTTCAGAGACAAACTTTCGGCAGCGGGTTACACACACCTGCTCGTGCGGCGGGACACAGCAGAGGGACGGTGGTTCGCGAGCCAGCGCACGCCCGAGGGCCTGGAGGTGGCAGCGCGCTTTGGCGATGGCGAGGTGTTCGCCGTCACGGCGCGGACTCCGTTGGTCTACACCGCCCAGATGACCGCGTTCTACTCGCGCGAATACGATGAAAGTTGGACCTGGCGATGGATGGGGCCCGAGGCGTCATGGAAAGTTGTGAACAGAAGCGATCGGCCGATTATCGCCGCCGTCGATGTCGAGATGACGGCATTCCACGGCGCCCGCCGCTTGAAGCTGCTGCTTGACGGCCGGGAAGTGCAGACGCTGATTGTCCAGGAACGACGTGGCCTCAACCGAATCGGCCCCCTCGCTTTGACGCCGGGCGACCACGAACTCGTGTTTCATCCGACTGATCCTCCGACGGTCGCCGACGATCTCATGAACAACGGCGATCGGCGCCCGCTGTCATTCGGGTTCGGCACCTGGCACTGGGCAGTGGAGAGCGAGCGCCGTGACGCGGCCAAAGCTTCCTTCGGCGGACGCTGAGCCGCGTGGGTTTGCGTACCGCCGCTTCTGGACCGCCGTAGGCGAGCGGTTCCCCGATCTCGGCGGGGCGGCCTCGACCCGCTACTACGCGGCAAACGAACGCCGGCTGTTCACCGAGCACCTTCCCGCTCTTCCGGGGTTGAAGATTTTCAAGACTGACCTCTGGGACGAGGCTAAGAACACGCGCATCCTCGCCTGGGCCAGCCGACGAGGTGCTCGCGCGTACGGGGTCGACATCTCCGAGCCCATTGTGATCCAGGCGCGCGCCGCGTTTGATGGCGACGCGCTCCGGTGCGCAGTGTCCGATGTCCGCGAGCTGCCCTTCGGCGATGCGAGCTTCGACGCCATCTACTCCATGGGCACCATCGAACACTTCGACCAGACCGAGCGCGCGGTCGAGGAGATGGCTCGTGTGCTCAAGCCAGGCGGACGCGCCATCGTCGGAGTGCCGAACCGTCACGACCCCTTCCTCCGGCCGGTCCTCGCTGCGACGCTCCAGGCGCTGGGGCTGTATGCGTACGGCTATGAGAAATCCTATTCGCGCCGGGCTTTGAGGGAGATGCTCGAACGGGCGGGCTTGACCGTCGTTGCCGAGACGGCGATTCTCTTCATCCCCGGATGGCTGAGGATGCTCGACCTGGCGTGCTATTCGTGGTGCCGGCCGCTCTCGAGGGTCACGGGCGCGTGCGTATGGCCGTTCGTCTTCCTCGACCGGCACGTGCCGGCCGTGCGGAGACACGGGTATCTGCTGGCGACGGTTGCCGTGAAGCCGCCCCGCACAGCGAGCTGATTGACGCGCGTGAGTCAAGCCGGCGGAAGTGGATCGGGACCGAACACCGCGGTGGGCGCCGCTCCAGCCACGCGGGCAAGAGATAGGAGAGCGACCGGAATGGAGCGAAGCGTAATGAAGGTCGCCCGGCGGGGTGCAGGGGGCGCCGCCCATTCAATATTGGTGCGAAAGGGGGGATTCGAACCCCCACGTTCTTGCGAACGCCAGCCCCTCAAGCTGGTGCGTCTGCCAGTTCCGCCACTTTCGCAATGAGGGAGAGAGCTACTTCTTTTCTGGCTGCTGC
>JACDCA010000772.1 GCA_013694635.1 Acidobacteriota bacterium
ACGATGTTCAAGTTCACGAACATCGTCATGCACTACGCGCCGATTGGCGTCGGCGCGGCCATCGCCTACACGGTCGGGCATGGAGGCCTGGGCGTCCTCTACAATCTCGCGTGGCTCGTGGCCACTTTGTACATGGCGCTGGCGGTGCTCATCCTCGCGGTGTTCCTGCCAATCGCGCTGATGTTCAAGGTCCCGATCCGGAAGTTTCTCAAGGCCGTGAAGGAACCCGCCATCATCGCGTTCTCGACGACCTCGAGCGAGGCGGCATTGCCACGGGCGATGGAGGTCCTGGAGCGACTCGGCGTGCCGCGCCGCATCGTGTCGTTCGTACTGCCGCTCGGCTACAGCTTCAACCTCGATGGCACGACGCTGTATCTGTCGCTGGCCGCCGTCTTCGTCGCACAGGCGGCGGGCGTGGAGCTCACCGTCGGCCAGCAGATCACGATGCTGCTGACGTTGATGCTCACGAGCAAAGGGGTCGCAGGCGTCCCACGCGCGTCACTCGTGATCCTGGCTGGAACGCTCGCCAGCTACGGCCTCCCGCTCGAAGGGGTCACGCTGATCCTTGGTGTGGACGAACTGATGGACATGGCGAGGACGATGACGAATGTCATCGGGAACTGCCTGGCGACCGTGGTCATTGCGAAGTGGGAGGGGGAGTTCGTCGAAGCGAGCGACGAGGACCTTGCGCTGGCGGCGGCGCGCGGCGAGATCTAGCGAATCAGCGTTTGCTCACTGCGCGGCGACCCGCTTCTTGGCGTCGTCGATCGCCCGGGAAAGCGTTGCACCGGCGGCGGTCACGGGGAGACGGCCGACGGTGTCGAAGGCGCTTGAATACCAGGCCTTCCACGCCGCGATGACCTGCTGTTCGGTACGCTCGGCGGCCGCTTTATCGGTGGCCTTGGCGATCAACTCGCGGCCCTGCCTCCGCTCCAGAGCCAGGCGCGCATCGGCCGCGCGCTCGAGCAGCGCCACTGCAACAACCGCGTCCTCCTCCGACGCGGACGCGAGAAAATACGCGGAGGTTCCGACCGCAGCGGCCACGTTTTCCATTTCGGCGGCGCTCACTTTGTCGATGGTGTCCTGATTGGTGTGGTAGAAGCGGTCGGTGAAGTGCCAGTTCAGGAGGGACGGAACGCCCGCGGACCAGAACGCGGTGTGATCGCTGCCTCCTTCGTAGGGATTGGTCCGCACCACCCAGCGCGTATCGCGCGCTCGGCGATTCGCGACGGCGATGTGCAGGTCGTTGAGCAAACTGCCTTTCAGCGTCTCGAGCTTGACCTCATCTGCGCCCCATTCGCTGTGAGGGTCCGACGGGCGCTCCCAAACGGCTGTGGGGTCCGGTTCCTTTTCGATCAGAAAGGCCCCGCCGGTCTTCGCCGTATCCTCGCCGGTCATGTCCATCGAGAACATGTATTGCACGCCGCGCGCTTCGGACGGCCTGGTCGTGATCCAGTGGCGGCTCCCGGCGATCTCGTCCACCCACAGGAACGTGAGTGTCCGTTCCGGGGGTGGAAGCGCACCGCGCGCCACCGCGGCGGCCATCGCCTGGGCGATGCCCAGCAGCGTTGCGCACCCGCTCGCATCGTCGTTCGCACCCGGCTCCTGGACGTGCGCCGCCAGCACGATCCGCTCCTGCGGCCGCGTCCGGCCGGGAATCTCCGCTACGAGCGTGCGGTTGGGGCCGGTGTAGAACGTGGACTGGATCTGCACACGCACGGTTGCCGACGGGTTCCTGGCAAGGGCCTCGCGGAGCCGTGAGCCGGTGCGCCAGCTCGCCTTGAAGCCGAAGGAGGTCAGTTTGGGATCGTACGGAATGGCGCCCCACTGGAGCACGTCGCGCTGCTGATCCGACATTCCCGCGGGATCAGAGGGACGGATGTAGCGGGCGATCTCGGTCGAGATCACGCCGGCCGCTCCCCGCGCGCGCACCGCCTGCTGCCACAGCCGTCCGATGGATGCGTCGCCGAGGACGACCGCGCCCTTGACGTCCTTGCCGGCGTAATCCTTCTCGCCGGTACCGGCTCCGACGTCGATGAGACGGAGGCGCACGCCGTCGGCGCCGGCTGTCGACAACGAGTTGATCGCCAGCGACACCCGGTCGCGCTCGCGCGACAGGACCGGCGTCTCCTCTCCGTCAATCCAGACGGTGCCCGCCGTGTAATCCCACCCCGGCTGGCCCTTGGGGAACTCGTCGACACGAACGAACGGTGCGGTCTTGGTGCCGCCCGATTGGAATCCGCTTTTCGCAAGCCGCTCGCGAATGTGGTCGATGGATGCATTGAATCCGGGATTCGCCGCGATCCTCCAGAACTGCTGCATGAATGCGACAGTCTCCATCGCCGCGTCACGATCGAACTGCGTGGCGAGTGCGGCGTACGCGCGTTCAGCGCCGGGTGGGAACGACGTATCCCCTGGGGTGACAGAAGGGGCTGGCTGGCTGGCACATGCGGCGACGAGCGGCGCCATGCATGCGAGCGCTCGCCACGTAAAGCGGTTCATGATCCTGATAAGGCGGGAACGTCGGACAAATCCAGGAGAAGCTCGACGCCCGAAGTGGCGTGATCGGGTGGAAGCGCACGGCGCCCGCGGGCCGTTATCGGGGACGTTGAGGCCTTGACGGTCTCGAAGACGTCCACGGAGATCTCGGGCGCGATGTAACCAACTTTGGCGCCGTTGACGACGACCGCAATCGCGTGGCGAAAGTAGCGGTTGTCTGGCTCCGCGACGAGCGTGGCCTCGAAGGACGCCGGGAGTTGCCGGACCCGCTCGATGTAGCCGAGACCGGCAACCACGGGAACCCTGGGAAGAGAGGAATCGGTCATGTTCTTGCAGCCCTAAAGGGCTGGACTACGACTGAACAGCCCTGAAGGGCTGAACTACGTCTATAGCTTTGGCAGCGTGACCTCGAGCTGGCCGAGGTACTTGCCCTTCTTGTCCGCGTAGGAGATCTCGCACTGCTCGTCGCTCTGGAAGAACAGCACCTGTGCGATGCCTTCGTTGGCGTATACCTTTGCGGGCAGCGGCGTGGTGTTGGAGATCTCCAGCGTGGCCGTCCCTTCCCACTCGGGCTCGAACGGCGTTACGTTGACGATAATCCCGCAGCGAGCGTAAGTGGACTTCCCCAGGCACACCGTGAGCACGTCCCGCGGGATCCGGAAATACTCGACCGTCCGCGCAAGCGCGAACGAGTTCGGCGGGACGATGATGGTGTCCGCCTTGATGTCGACGAACGACCGCGGATCGAAGTTCTTCGGATCGATCAGCGCGTTGTTCACATTGGTGAACACCTTGAACTCGTCCGCCACCCGGATGTCGTAGCCATAGGAGGACAGGCCGTACGAGATGACCCCGGAACGCACCTGTCGCCCCTCGAAGGGCTCGATCATCCGATGCTCGAGCGCCATCCGCCGGATCCATTTATCGGACTTGATCGCCATCAGCTCACCGCCGCAGAAAGAAAAAGACCAGGGTCAGAATGACGCTCACGAGAATCGATGTCCCGAGCGGAAAGAAGAAGGCGACATTACCGCGGCGATAGGAGAAATCTCCCGGAAGCCGCCCGACTGGCGCGCCGAGCGCGATGAGCGCACCGATCGCCGCGATCAGCAGGCCGACGACAATCAGTACTTTTCCCAACGCTCCCTACCGTGCGAGTTCCACACCCGGGAAAAAATACGCGAGCTCGAAGGCCGCAGTCTCAGGCGCATCCGACCCGTGGGTGGCGTTGTTCTCGATCGAGGTGCCGAACTCCTTGCGCAGCGTGCCGGCTTCCGCCTTCCCTGGATCCGTTGCGCCCATCAGCGTCCGCCACTTCTGAATCGCGTCATCCGCATCGAGCGCCATGACGATGGCCGGCCCGGACGACATGAACTTCGTGAGGCTCGCAAAAAATGGCCGCTCGCGGTGAACCGCGTAGAAACCCTCCGCCTCCGCCTGTGAAAGCGATACCATCCGCATGGCACGAATGGTGAATCCTTCCCGCTCGAGGCGCTGAATGATGCTGCCGGCATGACCCGCCTTCACGGCGTCCGGCTTGATGATCGCGAATGTACGTTGCATGAGCATT
>JACDCA010000017.1 GCA_013694635.1 Acidobacteriota bacterium
CTGTTCTTCCTCCCAATTTCGGCGGCGTTCAACCAGTATTCGCGCGAGAAGCTCGCTGGCGGGCTCGGTGTGCGGATGCTTCTCGCGCCACTCGGCGGTCAGCGCTCCTGTGACGGCTGCCTTGAGAATCGACGCGCGGTAGAGCGCCAGCTTCGCCTTCGCTCGCTGCAAGGCGGCGACACCAGCATCGAGATCGGATAGCAACTCGTCGAGGGCGTCAGCGATGCGCTGCTGTTCACGGATAGGTGGCAGCAGTAGCGACCAACCCCGAATGTCCTTTGGCCTTACAGCAGGGTACAGGGCGCCCTGAACTACCTGGGACATGGCACGTATGAAGTCATGTGTCTGAACCGCAGTCAGCAACCAGGATGACTCCACATTGGTGGGCCTCAACACGTGCAGACCTGACGACCCAACAACATTGTCCAGAGCATCTGGCAACAATGCGACGGCATTCAGATTTGGTCGCGTCATTGAAACCACGACGTCGCCAGCACGCAGGTTCTGCCTTGCGCGACTTGGAGCTTTCGTCGTCGGCAAGGTCTTCGGATCCGCGATTCTCTTAGTGCAGTTATCGATGCTGCTGATATCGATGTAAGTAAAGGTCGGCGAGGACTGTGGGCCGTCCTGCGAGATGGCTTCGACAGTTACTTCACCCAGCGTGGTCCTTGCCCATCCAGAAGGCAAAGGGGCCCTGGACGTCGTCACGCCGCCAGTCTCTCATTCAGCTCGGCCATCAGCGCCTTCAGCTTCTCACCGAAGAGCGCATTCGCCCTCCCGAGGCTCCCGTGCTGGCTGAACCACCCGGTCTCGAAATCCTCCGGCTCGATCGCCAGGCTGGTGGCGACGTGTTCGGCCATCCGCGTCAGCCACTCGCGCTGCTCGGCGGTGAACGCCACACCGGCTCTCTCCTTTTCCATCATCCACATCGTGAAGTTGAGGCGCACTTTCGGCGCGTAGGGCGCGAGGGGTGTTGCCGCAGGCTCGATGGCATGGCGGACCAGTTGCACCAGGTCGGCCAGCGTCTCTCCGGCGCGTTCCGTCGCGCCTGTCTCCTTCACCTGTTGCGCCTCGACCGCCTCGAAGGAGCGCCACAGCTGCGGTGGCGTAGTTGCCAGCGGCGGACGGGCAAGCGCGTCGCGCAGCTCCCGAAGTTGTTTGAGGGACAGTCTCAAAGGACGTGTGCCCGCGTAGAGCACCTGAAGGGCGGTCAGCTCGTCCTTGTGCGCCGCAATCCAGGTCTTGAAATCCAGGACCCTCGTGCGCGCCTTCTCCAGCGCTGATGCATCGAATCCCGCATACAGCACATCGTCGATCGTGTGCCGGTCAAGCACCTGCTCGTTCTGCTGGCGGATCTCGAGGATGCGGCGGCGGAACGCGGCCTTCAGGAACGGTTCGGCGGCGGATTGCTTCGCGACCTCGCTTCCCGTCTCGGGGTCGCAGGCGGCAAGGAGCGCCTGGCCAAGCTCCGGAAACGACTTCCCGCCAGCCAGCTCCTTCAGCTCGTCGAGCTGCCCAGGACTGAACTCCCGCTGCAGACGCGCAAGGCGGCCGGCCAGCGTCGTCAGAGCCTCCGGATCGATGCCGCCCGCCGCGACATAGTTGAACAATTGTTCGAGCGTCGCCGAGGGCTGCCGGTTCAATGTGTGGGAATCGGTCTTGTCATTCTCGCAGACGCCAACTGCGTCAACGATGATGAAACGGTCCTTCACCCTGGCGCTGGGCGTCACAGTCCGCAGTTTGTCGGGCGAGATGACACGTACTCCGCGCCCTTTCATCTGCTCGAAGAAGCCGGCGGACTTCACGTTCCGCATGAAGAAGACGCACTCGATCGGCTTCACATCGGTTCCGGTCGAGATCATGTCGACCGTTACAGCGATGCGCGGATTGAAGCTGTTGCGGAAGTTGGTCAGGATCTCGTCGGGTGTGAGAGACGACGTCTTGACCCATTCCGTGACCTCGGACTGTGTGCCGTCCTCGTTTGTCACCTTCTTCGTCACCTTCGTATAACCAGTGCGGTAGGTGATCTTCTGACAGAAATCATTGCCCTCGGCGAATACGTCGCGAGCGATCCGGACGATGTCGTCGGCGTGGGAATCGTCCTTGGCGAAGATGAGCGTCTTGGGTACTTCCGTGCGACCGGCGAACGCTTCGGGTAACACATTGTCGCGGAATTGCTGAAGCACCGTGCGAATCTGGCTCTCGGAAACGACGTCCCGATCGAGCTGGGTCGCCGTATAAGTCAGGTCCTGGTTCAGCAGCTCGAGGCGCTCCGCGCGTGTGAGCTTGTGACGTTTGTCTACGTACACGCCCGTCTCACCAGCCTCGATTCTGCCCCCCTGCTCGGTGACCCTGGTGCGAATCCGGTACACATCGAAGTCCACGTTGACGCCGTCGGTCACGGCCTCGTCGTGGCCGTACTGCATCACCAGGTTCTGGTTGAAGAACCCTACGGTCTTTCCCGCCGGCGTGGCGGTAAGCCCGACGATGAATGCATCGAAATAGAGCAGCACCTGGCTCCACAGCTCGTAGATCGAGCGGTGGCATTCGTCCACCACGATGAAGTCGAAGTACTCGGGCGGAATGGCGGCGTTGTAGACCACATCGGGCGGGTCACCCTGCCAGGGTCGAGCAGAGTCGAAGCTCGATCCCTCTTCGTTGCCGGGATCGAATTCCGGCTCACCTTTCAGCATCGAATAGAGCCGCTGAATAGTGGTGATGACCACCTTGGCAGCGGGATTGATCGAGTTCGTCTTGAGCCGCTGAACGGTATAGAGCGTCGGGAACTTCCGCGGATCGTCGGGCGGTTCGAAGTTCGCGAACTCATCTTCCGCCTGTCTTCCGAGGTTGGCACGGTCCACGAGGAAAAGAATCCGTTTGGCGCCGGCATGCTTCAGCACACGGTAGGCGACATTGACCGCCGTGAAGGTCTTGCCCGAGCCGGTGGCCATCTGCACGAGTGCGCGGAGATCTCCCCTGGCCAGTGAAGCCTCGAGGTTCCTGATGGCCTGAACCTGCACCTTCCAGAGACCTGATTCTTCGAGGGACGGAAGGCCCCTCAACCGGCCACGCAGTTGCTGGTCCTGCTTGACCCACTCTGCGAGCGTCTCGACGCGGGGAAGGGCGAAGACCTGCCGGCTTCGCGGTGTGGGATCGAGGGTACTGGTGAAGTACGTGACCGAGCCGTTCGACTCGAACAGGAACGGCAGCGGGCGACGATGCGCGGGCAGATTGTCGGGCAGGCCCGCGGCGTACTTGCCGGACTGTACCTCGACTCCGGTGAGTGTGCCCTCTGCCTTGGCCTCGACCGCGCCGATGGCCTTGCGATCCACGTAAAGCAGATAGTCGGCGAAGCCGAACCCCGGCTTCATCTGGAACTCGCGAACGGCGATGCCCCGACCAGCCGTCAGGTCAAGGTCGGTGCGGCTCTGAACGAGCCACCCAGCGGCTGTCAGGTCCGCATCAATTTCGCGGCGGGCTTTCTGTTCGGGGGTCTCGGGCATCCGAGGACGTATTGTGGCTCAGACTGGGACCAAGTCACTCGGTCCGGACCGGACTCAGTGAATCTGTTTGAGCAACCGCTCCCACCGCGTCTTGGTGAAAAAGTGCGTGACCACGGAGAACCACCGCGCGAGCGTGGCGCCGACACCGGCGTCGGTATAGTCTTCACGCCCTGACTCGTATGACCAGTAGATCAGCAGCGCCTTGCCCTTCACGTAGTGCCGCGGGAGGAAGCCCCAGTATCGGCTGTCCTGCGAATTGTCGCGGTTGTCTCCCATCACGAAGTACTGATCGGACGGCACCTGAACCGGCCCATACCGTTCCCTCACGTCGAACGACGTCACTTCCGACGCTGCGTGGGTCGGGTCGAGGAAGTGCACGTACGGTTCATCGAGCGGCTTGCCGTTGACGAGCACCTTCTTGTTCTGGAGCTCGACCGTCTCGCCGGGGAGTCCGATCACCCGCTTGATGAAATCACGTTGCGGCTCGTCGGGGTACTTGAAGACAACGATGTCGCCGCGGCGGATGTCGCGAACCGGGAGCACCGTGCGTTCGAGCGCGGTCGGCTCCGGGCCGAAGACGAACTTGTTGACCAGGAGGTGATCGCCGATCAGCAGGTTGTTCTCCATCGATCCGGTCGGGATCTTGAAGGCCTGCACCACCCACGTGCGGACAAAGAGCGCCAGGATCACGGCGGTGACGATCGCCTCGAAGTATTCGCGCACCGTGGATTTGTGGAAGGTCGCCATACGCTACGATTCCGTCCCGACCTTCAACACGGCAAGGAACGCTTCCTGCGGGATCTCCACGCGTCCGACGCGCTTCATCCGCTTCTTGCCTTCCTTCTGTTTTTCGAGGAGCTTGCGCTTCCGGCTGATGTCGCCGCCGTAGCACTTCGCGAGGACGTTCTTGCGGAGCGCTCTCACCGACTCGCGCGCGATGATGCGGCTACCGATCGCCGCCTGGATCGCGATCTCGAACATCTGCCGAGGAATCAGCTCGCGCATCTTCGCGGCGAGCGCCCGCCCGCGCACGTACGCGGTGTCGCGATGGACGATCACCGACAGCGCGTCCACCGGCTCGTCGTTGACCAGGATGTCGAGTTTCACGAGCGGCGCCTCCTGGTACCCGGTGACGTGATAGTCGAGTGAGGCGTAGCCCCGCGAGATCGTCTTCAGCCGGTCGTAGAAGTCCATGACGACCTCGTTGAACGGCAGCTCGTAGGTCACCAGCACGCGATCCGACTTCAGGTATTCGATCGATTTCTGGACGCCGCGTTTCTCCTGGCACAGCTGGAGAATCGCCCCCACGTGCTCGGCCGGCGTCAGCATCATGGCTGTGATGACCGGTTCCTCGATCTTCGAGATCCGGCCGGCGTCCGGCAGCTTGGACGGGCTGTCGATTTCCTTCAACTCGCCGTCGGTCGTGGTCACCCGATACAGAACCCCCGGCGCGGTCGTGACGAGGTCCATGTCGTACTCGCGCTCGAGGCGCTCCTGCACGATCTCCATGTGCAGCAGGCCGAGGAAGCCGCAGCGGAACCCGAAGCCCAGCGCGACCGACGTCTCGGGCTCCCAGAAAAACGACGCATCGTTCAAGCGGAGTTTTTCGAGCGCCTCCCGGAGCTGCGGATATTCGCTGCCTTCGACCGGATAGAGCCCGGCAAAGACCATGGGCTTGCTTTCTTTGAACCCTGGAAACGGCTCCAGGGTCGGACGCGCGGCCTCGGTGATCGTGTCGCCGATCTGCGCGTCGGTCACCGTCTTGATGCCAGCGAAGATGAACCCGACCTCCCCGACGCCCAGTTGATCGACGGCATTCGGCTTCGGAGAAAACACGCCGACCTGGTCGACGGTGTATTCCTGACCCCTGGCCATCAGCCGGACCTTCATGCCGGGCTTGATGACGCCGTCGATGACCCTGGTGAGAATGATGACGCCACGGTAGGCGTCGTACCACGAATCGAAAATCAACGCCTTCAAGGGCGCGTCCGGCTCCCCCTTTGGAGACGGGAGGCGATGGACGATCGCTTCGAGGATGCCGTGGACGCCGGTGCCTTCCTTCGCGCTGGCGAGGATCGCCCCCGAGGCGTCGAGGCCGACGATCTCCTCGATCTGTCGTTTCGCTTCGTCCGGCTGCGCCCCCGGCAGGTCGATCTTGTTGATGACCGGAATGATCTCGAGGCCGTTGTCGACGGCCAGATAGGCATTGGCGAGCGTCTGCGCCTCGACTCCCTGAGAGGCATCGACGAGCAGCAGCGCGCCTTCGCAGGCGGCCAGTGACCGCGTGACCTCGTACGAGAAGTCGACATGGCCCGGGGTGTCGATCAGGTTCAGCACGTAACTCTCGCCGTCGTCGGCCGTGTAGGTCAGTCGCACGGCGTGCGCCTTGATCGTGATCCCCCGCTCGCGCTCGAGGTCCATGCTGTCGAGAACCTGGGCCTCCATCTCGCGCGCCTGCAGGGCGCCCGTCATCTCGAGAAACCGGTCCGCGAGGGTCGACTTGCCGTGGTCGATATGCGCGATGACGGCGAAGTTACGGATGAAGCGCTGGTCCATTGTTTGATCGGCGGGGCCCCCTGCACCCCGCCTGGCGGCCTTCACTCGCTTTCGCTCCGTTGCGGCCGCTGGGGTATGAACCCACGATTATAGCGGGATGCGGATGCGAGTCGTTTTTACCGCTGGTCGAGCGGCAGGAGCGTCTGTGGGTACGTCGGTCCGATGTAATCGGTGCGGGGACGGATGAGGCGGTTGTTTGCGTACTGCTCCAGGCAGTGCGCGGTCCAGCCGGAGATGCGGCTCACGGCGAAGATCGGCGTGAAGAGATCGATGTCGATCCCGAGCGTGTAGTAGGTCGACGCGGAATAGAAGTCGACGTTCGGATAGAGCTTCTTTTCGCCCGTCACGAGCGTTTCGATGCGCCGTGACATCTCGAACCATCGCGGGTTGCCCGCCTTCTCGCCGAGCTCCTTCGACATCCGGCGCAGGTGCGTGGCGCGCGGATCCTCGGTGCGGTACACGCGGTGACCAAAGCCGGGAATCTTCACTTTGCGCGCCAGTTTCCCCCGGATCGCTTCGTCGATCCGTTCGGGAGAGGCCTCGGGCCCGACCTCGATCAGCAGCCGCATGACGTCCGCGTTCGCCCCGCCGTGCAGCGGGCCCTTCAGCGCGCCAATCGCCCCGACGACGGCCGAATACAGATCCGTCAGCGTCGCGGCGGCCACGCGCGCGACGAACGTGGACGCGTTCAACTCGTGGTCCGCGTGGAGTACGAGCGCGATGTCGAACGCACGCGCCGACAACGCCGACGGGCGGTTCCCCGTCAGCATGTAGAGAAAATTCGCCGCATTCCCGAGTGCGGGATCCGGATCGATCGGTCCCCCGCCGTTCTTCATCCGGCCGTAGGTGGCGACCAGGCTCGCGATCCGGGCCGTCAGCCGCACGGCCTTCCGGTAATTGGCCTGGGGCGAGTTGTCGTTGACCTCGGGATCGTACTGACCGAGCGCCGATGTCAGCGTCCGCAGCATGTCCATGCCGTCCGACGCCGGGAGCTGCTTCATCAGCCGCAGCAACGCCTCGGGCAGCGGGCGCTCGGCCGCGAGTTGCGACTGCAGGTCCCCGAGCTCCGCGCGGTTCGGCAGGCGGCCATGCCAGAGCAGGTAGCAGACCTCTTCGAACGAAGCGCCGCGCGCGAGGTCGTGGATGTCGTATCCGTAATACGCGAGCACGCCGCGATCGCCATCGAGGAAGCAGATCGCCGAAGACGCCGCAACGACATCCTCGAGCCCCGCCTTGGGCTTCGCTTCAGTGGACATGGGTTGATGATATCGCGCCGAGCTTCCAGCTCCCAGCTTCCAGCTCCCAGCGCGTGCTGGAAGTCTGCAACCGAGCCGGTTACATGCTGGAAGCTTGCAGCTGGAAACTGTAAACTGGAAGCTACTTCGCGACTTCCGGCCCGGTCAGCATCATGTCCTCACCCGTGAACTGCTGCATGATCGACAGGAGCCCGGTGTAGAGGAAGCCCACCTGGAAGAGCATCAGGAAGGGAATCGTCCCGTAGATGCCGTTTGTCAGGGCGTAGAAGACCGTCGCGGTGAAATACAGTCCGAGCGCGAGCTCGACCAGCGGCTGGATCCCCACCGACTGGTGGTACTTCTTCCCGACCCACTCGTCGGTCTGGCGCTCGATGCCGTATTTCGGCGTCCGCGCGAACTCGCTCTGCTT
>JACDCA010000072.1 GCA_013694635.1 Acidobacteriota bacterium
CCCGGATCGCCCCCCGCTGCCGCAGCCGGTAGTGATTTTCAGTGCGCCGGTGGACGACGATGACGACGTCGAACGAACCGTGCGCGTGCGGATTCAGTTTTCACGAGATGTGGATCCCAAATCGATCCGCGACAAGGTCGCCGTGAGTTACGTCCCCTCGGGGTCGGCCGGCGCGGCGCCGCTCCCGAAGCTGCCGGCCTTCACCGTGACGTACAACGACGCGGCGCACGCGATCGAGGTCCGATTCGCCGAGCCGCTCGCGCGCTTTCAGGAGGTCCGCGTCGAGGTGCTGGAAGGGATCACCGCGCTCGACGGCCAGCCGGTGAAGCCCTGGACGCTCACATTCACGACCGGAGGAACGTGAAAACTATGAACGATGAACTCTGAACGACGCAGTCACAAGGCTTTCGAGTTTGAGGTTTGGAGTTTGGAGTTTCCTCCCGTCTGTCCCCACCTCCGCCGGACCCCTCTGACGATCCAGGTCGCAAACATCACGATGAAGACCACCGCCAGCGCGACGACCAGGGCCGCGGCGACCGGGTACTTGAGCGCGATGAAGCCCAGACCGACGACGAAGACGTCTTCCGCAATGCTGAGGATCCAGTTCGAAAACGGTTCCGGGCTGGTGTTGGCGAGCGCGCGCGTTCCCGACTTGCTGAAGTGAGATCCCGCGGCGAGCGTGCCGCCGAGAAGGCCTACGAGCGTTTCGGTCATCGGGCTGGCATCCCCGAGTGTCGTCACCGCGATGACCGCGCCGCCGACCGGACGGATCGCCGTGTGCACCGCGTCCCACACCGAGTCGAACCACGGGATCTTGTCGGCCACGAACTCGACGATGTACAGGACGATCGCGACGCCGATCACGATGTCGTTGTCGAACGCGCGGAACTGCGCCGGCAGCGACACCCAGTTGTAGCGGCTCGCGAGGCCGAGAATCGCGACCGTGGCATACAGGTTGATGCCGGCCGCGAACGAGAAGCCCATCGTGCGGCCGAGCGATGCAAGAATTTCCATCTCTTAGCCTTTCGCCAGTAGCGTCTCCATCGATGACCGGACGGCCGACGCCAGCTGGTCCCGTTGCCCCATTGTCATACCCGCCGTCTCGATCGGCGCTCCGAACCGGACCGTAACGGTGACCGGCCGGATCACGAAGCTTCCCTTGCTCAGCGCATCGCGCGCGCCCGTGATTGCGGTCGGCACAATCGGCGCCTGCCCCTTGATAGCCATGATAAAGCCTCCCTTCTTGAAAGGCAGCAGGCTTCCTGTCCGGCTTCGGGTCCCCTCCGGAAAGATAAGAAAGGAATTTCCGTCCCGCAAGGCCTCCGCGGCGCGGTCGATCGCCGGCAGGCTCTGCTCCGGATTGCCGCGTTCCAGCGCCACGAAACCGGCGAGGTCCCACGCGCGGACGAGGATCGGCAGCTTGCGCAGCTCGGCCTTGTACAGCACGCGGAGGCGCGGGAATACCGGCGACAGGACGTGAAAGAGGATCGGCGGCTCGACGTTGCTGGTGTGGTTGACCGCATAGACGGCCGCGCGGTCGCGGAGTATGTGTTCCCCCCCTTCCACCCGCACCTTCACGCCGCTGAGCGCGAGACCGAGACGCACGCCGAGATGCCCGACGCGGTATAGCAGGGGGACCTGGCGAAAGAGGATGGCGATGAGAAGAAAGGGCGGGCCGGCGAGCGCCACGTACGCCGAGACGGCGACGTACGTGGCGATCGATCTAAATGCTGCGATCAGTCTAGGAGGCCTTTGCCGTCCGTCGCGCCGACACGCGTGTGGTGGCGGTGGCCTTGGCGGCCTTCGCGCGCGCGATCGAGCGCGTCTTCATGGTGAAACAGCGCTCGAGTGCGCGGTCAACCTTTTCCTCGATCGAGGTCGAGCCTTCGCGCGACACCTCGGAGATCTCCGAGATGACGAGGAATTTGGCCCGGTCGAGCATGCGCTTCTCGCGGAACGACAGGTTCTTCGAACGCGCCAGGAACGTCAGGCTCTTGAGCACCTCGACGACGTCGTAGATAGAGCCGGTGCGCATCCGGTCCGAGTTGTCCTTGAAGCGCCCCTTCCAGTTCTGATGGTTGTCGATCTTGCCATCGCCGAGAAGGCTGAAGAGCCGATCGATCTCGGCGTCATTGATTGCGCGGCGCAGGCCGACGCCGTCGACGTTGTCCACGGGCACGAGCACCGTGGTCTCGTTCGCAACCATACGCAGGTGATAGAAGCCGCAGGTGGTTCCGAGGATTGTCTTCGTTTCGATGCCCTGAACGACGCCGAGTCCGTGGTTTGGGTAAATGACCTTGTCACCGACCTGGAATGTCACGTGTCCCCCAACTGAGAATGGTGTGTAGGCTGGGTAGTAGCCCGCTGAGCAGTCCCCTCAGTATAGCTGAAAAAGCGCCTAAAAAAGGCGCTTTCTGCGCACATTGGCATGGAAATCTGGCGGACAGCAGCGGGCGCAGCAATCGCCGCTCGAAAAGAGACCCGCGCTCCACGGACCGGGCTCTCTGGCCTAACTTGCCACGAACACACAGGTTGCGGCCGTTGACCGACTGGCGGCTGCACCACCTGCGGCTATCATTCTTAGATGACGCGCCTGATACTTTTTCTGCTTGCGCTCGGATTCCTGCCGCAAACGCCGTCTCTGGCGCCTTATGTTCCTACACCAGAGGACGTGGTGGATCGAATCCTTACGCTGGCGCA
>JACDCA010000083.1 GCA_013694635.1 Acidobacteriota bacterium
GTCCTGCCCACCGCTTTTCCGTCGGTGGTGGTCCAGGGGACGCTCGGCATGGCCGGCGCGATCATCGCGGAAGCGTCGCTCAGCTTCCTGGGCCTCGGCGTCCAGCCACCGACGCCGAGCTGGGGGATGATGCTCGACGCCGGGCGCTCACACCTGTTCGACGCGCCGCACCTGAGTATCTTTCCGGGCATGGCGGTCGCGCTGCTCGTCCTGGGGTTCAACTTTCTGGGGGATGGGCTCAGGGATCGGATTGATCCGAAGATGCAGAGATAGTGGACGGGCCGACGGCTGGTTTTTCTGTCTTACTGCAAGCGTTCGCGAATGGCGCGCGCACTCGCATTCTCAGGATCCTTTCGAAGGGCCCGGTCGACAGCCTGACGCGCCGCGGACGGATTGCCGGCTTTCAGGTGCGCCTCCGCAATGCGTGCAAGTACGCCCGCGGTCAAGCGCGGCGACGCAAGCCCCTCGAGGGCGGCGTAATCGATGAGCGCGCGTTGGGCGATGCGTGACTGCCCCCTGCGTTCGGCGACGTCGGCGAGGTAATAGAAGGCGAGGGGATCGACGGGGAAGCTGTTCGCCGCCTTCGTCAGCGCCGCCTGTGCGCGCACGAGCTGACCGCTGGCCATCAGTGCCCGCGCCTGGAGCGTGAGGACCTCGCTCGAGGGGTTGCTCGCGATGGCGATTTCGAGGGCCTGGAGCGCCTTCCGCAGTTCGGCATCGCCGCCCGTCTCGACGCGGTCGAGCCAGAGACGCCCGATCGTGGCGTACGCCTGCTTGTCGCCGGCGAAGTTCCGCTCGGCGTTGCGAAGCCGAAGCAGTGCGCGATCGACCTGGCCATCGCGCGCGACTCCGAGGGCGAGCGCCACTTCGCGCGACGCGCGCTGGTCGAGCCCTGCGAGCAGTTCGAGTTGCCGATTCTGATCATCGCGGCGATTCAGCCTGCCATAAACCGCGGCCAGTTCTTCGCGGGCGTGGAGAAGCGCAGGGTTCAGATCGAGCGCACGCTCGAGCGGCTCGATCGCCTGCGCCAAGCGCTGCAGCTCGTGAAGGCAGACACCGAGGAGGTAATGTGCCTCCGCCAATCGGTAGTCGAGCGCCAGCGCACGCCGCACTGACGCTTCCGCCTCACTGGGCTGACCGGTCTCCAGCTGCGCGAGCGCAAGTTTGTAGAGCACGCGAGGGGCGCGGTCGTCGAGCGCCAGATATTCGCGATACCGTTCCAACGCCTCCGAGTCGTGACCCATGGCGGCGCTGACATCGCCGAGGATCTCGCGCGGATGCGGCGCCAGCGGGTCGATTTCCGCCGCGCGGCGGAGGTCCTTCAGGGCGGAGTCGAAATCTCTGCGCCGGCGATAGGCTTCACCCCGTTTGAGGTGCCCCGCCATGGAGTCCCGCTTGATCGCGATGGCCACCGAGAACGCCTCGATCGCGGCCGTGCTGTCGCCACGCGCCAGGGCCGCGTCTCCCTCTTCGATCAGGTCGAGATGCCGTGACTCCTGCCGCGTCACGACGTAGCCGCACAACGCGGCCACGACCGCCCCGACCACCAGGCAGAGTCCCAGGATCCGCTTCACAGCTGGCATGGTAATCCATAGGCCTGCCTCGCCGAAGCGCCGGCTCGAGGCACCCGGCGCAAGGCGGGAACTATCGCTGGAAAAGGGGTTCTAAGCTTTCAGAGTGAACGGCGGCCAGCAACCGCGGGGTGTAAAATGGCTCAGGGTTTGTCCATGAAGCCAGTTCCCTCCATTACATGGGCGGAAGTCGGTGGTCGCGAGGCGGCGCTCATCCAGCGCTGCGCCGCGCGCGATGAAGACGCCTGCTCGGAGCTGGTCAGCGAACATCAGCGGATGGTCTACCAGCTTTCGCTGAACCTCCTGGGAGACCACAACGAGGCGCTCGATCTGTCGCAGGAAGTGTTCCTGCGGGTCTTCAGGACGATCCACACGTTTCGGGGGCACGCCGCTCTACGCACCTGGATCTACCGCATCGTCATCAACCAGGCGCGGAACCGCCAGCGATGGTGGAGGCGCCGGCACCGCTCGCAGCAGATTTCGCTGGACGAACATATCCGCAACCACGGCGAGCTGCCGCAAGCCGGCAACGGCGCCTCGCCGGATCGGCTGCTCGGGCAGAAGCAGCTCGCCGAGCGGATCGGCACGGCGCTCGACCAGCTGCCGTTCGATCAGAAAACGGCGCTGGTCCTTCGCGAGATCGATGGATTGAGTTACGAAGAGATTGGATTTTCGCTCGGCATCGCCGTCGGAACGGTGAAGTCACGACTCGCGCGTGCCCGCGACGCGCTGCGTGCGGAGCTGAGGAACGCATGACGCTTCTGACCTGCGCCGCGGTCCAGCGTCGTCTCCAGGCGTTTCACGATCGCGAGCTCGTGGTCGGCGAGACGATCGCTGTCGAACATCACATCTGCGAATGTCCGCCCTGCACGCGGGAGCTCCGGGTCCTCCAGTCGGTGGGGAATGCGCTGCGTCTCGCCGCAAGTCCGGGTCCGGCGGATGACTGGACGGGGCTGCAGCCGGGTGTCATCAGCCGCATGCGGGCCGAAGCGCACGAATCATGGGCCGCGCGCGCGCGCCGGGCGCTCGACGAGGTGCACCTGGTGTGGATCGGGTTCGCATCAGCCGCCGCGACGGTGGCGTGTGCCGCAACCGTCCTGAGCCTTCTGCACTTTGCCGCACCCGGGCGCGACGACTCACTCGCCGCCACGCTTCATGTGATGGGTGCGGAGCCCGGCTCCAACGAGAACCCCGGACTCCTCGACGGCCGCAACATGAACAGCGGCCCGATGCGGCCACAGGCCCCGACCGTGCCGCACAACGGTGTCGTCTTCGCGACGCTCGAGAATGCGCTGATGACCGAGGACATCATGGTCCCGCTCGCCGCCAACGTGACGCGCGAAGGGCGCCTCTCGGGGTTGAAGATGCTGTCGAGGGGTGTGGACGGCGCCCAGGTCGAGGCGCTCGTCGACGCGCTCTCGCGCGGGCGATTCGAGCCGGCCCAGTTCGCGGGTGACCCGATCGCCGTGAACCTCGTGTGGGTCGTCGCCCACATGACGGTCAAGGGGAAGACCTGAGTGGCTGATCTCCGGTTTTCACCTCTTTATCTCGCAACGGCAGTTGTCACGTTATCCATCGCGTCGGTCGCCCGGATGATTACGCTGCGGCCCGCCTCGCTCTCCTCCAGCACAACCTCGAACTCTTCGCGGCGCGAGTCCGGGATGCCGTCCTTTGGATGAACGATGCGCCAG
>JACDCA010000112.1 GCA_013694635.1 Acidobacteriota bacterium
GCCTTGATCGTGAGCCCGCTGCTGGCCACAGCGCAGAGCTCGGTGTTTCTTGAGGAGCTCACCTGGACAGAGGTTCGGGACGCGGTCCGAGGCGGCAAGACGACGATTATTGTGCCGACTGGCGGGACCGAGCGGAACGGACCTCATATGGTCCTCGGCAAGCACAACATCATCGTGAAGTTTACTGCGGGAGAGATTGCCAAGCGGCTTGGCAACGCCGTGGTCGCTCCGGTAATCGCGTACGTCCCAGAGGGATCGTTTGACCCTCCTGTGTCGCACATGAGGTTCTCAGGCACGATTTCGCTGCCACAGGAGCACTTTGAGAAGGTCCTGGAGTTCACGGCTCGCAGCTTCCGAGCTCACGGATTTCTCGACATCGTGTTGCTGGGGGATAGTGGCGGCAACTACGCTGGTCAACGGGCGGTCGCGCAGGCGCTGAACAAGGAGTGGGCCTTGACCTCCACACGGGTTCACAGCGTCGAGGCCAACTACGATGCAAACGGGTCAACCGATTGGCTTCGGCGGCAGGGAGAGACCGCTGAGCGCATCGGCACGCACGCCGGGATCCCCGATACATCTCAGATGCTCGCCCTGCACCCCGACGGGGTGCGTCGTGCCAAATTGGCTCTTGGGCAGGCGGACGATGGCAGTGGCGTGATTGGCGACCCGACGCGGGCGACCGCCGCCTACGGGAAGCAGTTACTCGAGTTCAAGATTGCGGCGGCCGTCCGGGATATTGGGGAGTTGCGGGAGTCGAGTCGAAAGGTCCGATGACTGGTTGCACCCGCTGCCAGCAGCGGTCGAACACCGGCTGCACCCGACGGCCGGCGCGGATCGAGACCGGCCGCGGGTGAGCCTTGTCGTTAGCCGGATAGAATTACGACCCGCGAAAGAGCGTGACCGAACAGCGCGCAAGACTCGGGTTCAGGAGGATGCGATGACGACCGCCCGTGAGGCCATTACCGAAGCCTACAAGGCGTTCGAGGCGGCATTCTACAAGGGCGAGGCGGACACAATCTCGAGAATGTACACCGAGGATGCCGAATTGCTTCTCACTCCGAATAAGCCTTCGGCCTACCCGCGAAGACTGCTCACGGCCCACGGTGTCTTGGCGTTCGTTGTGCCCACGGCCCGACTCACGGCTATCGAGTTTGAACTCTTAGACCGTGCCTCGCTCGGCGGGTTCGGCACATTTGAGTTCAGAGGTGCGCCGAGCCAAGCTTGTTTATTTTCATCTGCTGATTGAAACGCACCGTTGCTGGACACTATCCGGTCACGGCCAGCAGATGCGAGCGCGTTCGAAAGAACAGCGTTCCTTCGGAGATGGCCGGAGTGGCAAGGCAGGGTGCACCAAGACGGTTGCGCGCGAGCACCTCAAACGTCTGAGATGCGCGCACGACGATGACGTCCCCTTCCTCTCCGGTGCAGTAGACCTTACCGTCCCCCGCGATGGGCGAGGCGGTGAAAGCGGCGGATTCCGGCGTGAGGCGTTGCTGATAGCACCGCGTACCGATCTGCGCGTCGTAGCACTTCAGCACGCCTGCGTTCGTGCCGCTGTACAACAGCCCGCGTTACACCACCGGCGTCTGGAGGTATGCACCGTTCTGTCCGTCACTCCAGAGGACGTGAGCATTTGATCTCGCACCGTCTTTCAGCGAAATGTCTCCCGCCGCCGACGGCTGTACGGCGAACACCGGCGCGTTCCCGTGCCCGTTGGCGACGTAAATGATGCCGTCGGCCGCGAACGGCGTCGGGATCGGATTGTCGCCGCCGCCGCGAAGGCGCCACAGTTCCTTCCCTGTCGCGGCGTCATAGCTGGCGATGAACGGCCATCCGTTGGCGACCACCTGCACGCGTTTCCCGTCGTCATATACGCACGGCGTCGACCAGCTGCGTTCGCACACATCTTTCCGCGGCGTTCGCCACACCTCTCTGCCGTCAGCGAGCCGCAAGGCGATGATGTAGGGATCATCCGGCGCGTCGCATTGCAGGTAAATGCGGTCCTTGAAGATCACCGGCGACGCGCCAAAGCCCCAGCCGATCCCGTACTTGCTGACGTCCATGACGCCGAGGTCACGGCTCCAGACGTGTGCACCGTCGAGCGTGTGGCAATGCACCCCCTCGGACCCGAAGAACGAGACCAGGGACGTGCCGTTAGTTACCAGCGTGGTATTGGCGTGAGTCGCCTTCACATGACGACCTGCGCGCGGACGCGCCGCTTTGACCGTCCTCTCCCACAGGACGCGGCCGCTCTTCTTGTCCAGGCCGTAGATCACCCACCGCTGCGGGCCGCCATCGTCTGCGCCGTCGGAGTCACCAAATAGACCGAGCCGCAGAGGCGCCTCACCACCGTCGCGCACCGCGGTGGCCACGAACACGCGGTTGCCCCAGACGATCGGGCTCGAATGCCCGAGCCCTGGGATCGGCGTCTTCCATCGGATGCCCTTTACCGGACCTGCGGATGGATCTGCGTTCCAGCTGGTGGGCAGAGGGAATCCATCCTGCACCCCGGACGCGCCGGTGCCGCGGAACGCGGGCCAGTCAGACGCCGCGCCGGCGTGCACGGGTGTGGTCAGACCAGGGATGAACAACGCCGCGGGCATCAGCCGGAGCAAGTCGCGGCGTCGAAGCAGACCAGGCACGTATTTCTCCAGCCGAGGGGACATTTCGAAAACGTCGAAGATTAGCACGGAGGACGACGCGAAGAGAC
>JACDCA010000143.1 GCA_013694635.1 Acidobacteriota bacterium
GAAGGAGACGGTCCTGGTGCGAGAGTCCCCTGGCTTCATCACGACCCGCGTCAACGCGAGCCTCGGCAACGAGGCGTTCTACATGCTGATGGAAGGCGTGGCCACGGCGCGCGACATCGACAAGGCGTTGAAGCTCGGTCTCAACCATCCGATGGGCCCTTTCGAGCTCGTGGATCTCGTCGGCCTCGACACGCGACTCAGCATCCTCGAATACCTGCATCGCAGCCTGGGAGAGAAGTACCGCCCCTGCCCGCTACTGACGCAGTACGTCAAGGCTGGAAGGCTCGGCCGCAAGGTTGGTAAGGGCGTGTATGAGTACTAACGTCCGCGTCGAGGTCTCGGAGTCGATCGCGACGCTGACGATCGATCGGCCCGCGGTCAAGAACGCGCTGAACTTCGAAACGGTTCAGGAGTGTCACCGGGCCCTCGACGAGCTGGCGCAGAACGCGGACGCCGGCGTCCTCATCATTACCGGTGCGGGGGAGTCATCGTTCGTCTCGGGCGCCGACATCAACGACATCCGGGCGCGGACACTCGACGATGGTCTGGCGGCGATCAACTCGTCGCTGTTCGCGAAGATCGAGCGCTTCCCGAAACCGGTGATCGCCGCGATCAACGGCTACGCGCTCGGCGGCGGGTGCGAGCTGGCGCTCGCCTGCGACATCCGCGTCGCGGCCGACACAGCGAAATTCGGGCAGCCCGAGCTTGGCCTCGGCATCATCCCGGGCGCCGGCGCGACGCAGCGCCTGCCGCGGATCGTTGGCATGGGCTGGGCGAAGCAACTGGTGCTGACCGGCGACATCATCGACGCGAAGCAGGCGCTCGAGATCGGGCTCGTCACGGCGATCATGCCGGCCTCCCAGTTACAGGTTCGTGCCCGTGAGCTCGCAAAGAAGATCCTCCGGCAGGGTCCGCTCGCCGCGAAGCTTGCGAAGCTGGCGCTCAACGCCTCCGCGCGCGTCGACCTCGATTCGGGCCTGCTCATCGAGACGCTGGCGCAGTCGATCTGCTACGACTCCGACGACAAGCTGGAAGGAACGACAGCGTTTCTGGAGAAGCGGAAGCCGAAGTTTACCGGGCGCTGATACGGTTCGGGATCATGCAGATCCTCAGCAGCACCACGGAGGCCACAAAAAGCCACCCCAAATCTCAAGTTCATCAGCACGTCACGTCTGGAACCTTACGCCACTTGTTTCGCTGGTGGACGCAGCCGAGAAAAAGCGGCCTGAGCTAATTCGGCGATCTACAATCGCTGACATTCACCGGAGGTGCCAGTCTCGCAGGGAACCGAGCGGTGCCCGGAGGGCGCCCCGCAGACGCGGCGTGGTATGAGATGCTGCTCCGATGAGAGGCGTTTGGGTCACTGCGGTTGCCCTCGTGTTCGTGGTTGCTTCGGCGCTGGCGCAGCGCGACGGTGGCTCACCAACTCAGCCGGTACCCCTCACGTTCGGCGAGACATTCACCCTTCAGTCAGAGATCCTCAGCGAGGTGCGACGCATCAATGTCTACGCACCGCCGCCGTACGCCCAATCCCCTGATACGCGTCTGCCCGTCCTGTACATGCCAGATGGCGGCATGGCCGAAGACTTTCTTCACATTGCCGGTTTGATCCAGGTTTCGGTCGGTAATGGAACCATGCGGCCCTTCTTGCTTGTGGGCATCGAGAATACCGAACGCCGTCGCGACCTTACCGGCCCGACGCAGAGTGCCGACGACAAAAAGATCGCACCGCGGGTCGGGGGCTCGGCCGCGTTTCGGCGATTCATTCGGTCCGAGTTGATGCCGATCGTCAACACCCGATATCGAACGACGCCAGAGACCGCGATCATGGGCGAATCCCTCGCAGGCCTGTTCGTCGTGGAGACACTGTTCGTCGAGCCGGACTTGTTCGATACGTATATTGCCTTTGACCCGAGCCTCTGGTGGAACAACAAGGAACTGCTGGAGAAAGCAGGCTCCCGATCCGGCGCCAGTGGGAAGCAACAGCGCACGCTCTACCTCGCCAGCAGCGACGAAAAGGACCTGTCGCTCCTGACGCAGCAGCTCGCTGACCGTCTTCGGAAGAATGCGCCCGCAGACTTAAGATTGCACTACGAGCCAATGCCTCAGGAGACTCACGCAACCATCTACCACCCCGCGGCGTTGCAAGCGCTCCGCCGATTGTTCAAGCCCGGACGCTGAAAATGCACATTTCGTGGCGCCTCGGTCGGCGCCGCCTGGACGTTCACAGGTA
>JACDCA010000147.1 GCA_013694635.1 Acidobacteriota bacterium
ATCATCGCAGCCATATTCGCCGCCGCGATGTCGAGCATTGCCGCGGAGTTGAACTCCCTCGCGACCTCCACCGTGATCGACATGTACCGGCGTCATCTGCGTCCGTCGGAGACGGATCACCATTACCTGCGCGTGTCGAAGGCCGCGACCCTTTTCTGGGGTGTCTTCGCCTGTATCGTCGCGACGTTTGCTACCGGCCTTGGGTCGCTGATCGAAGTCGTGAACCGTTTCGGCTCGTTCTTCTACGGGTCGCTGCTCGGTGTCTTCGTGCTCGCCCTCGGCTTCCGGCGTTGCAACGGGCACGGCGCGTTCGTCGGTCTTGCCGCAGGCATCCTCGTGGTGGCGGCCGTCGCATTCCATCCGGCGACCAGGGGCATCTCCTTTCTCTGGCACAATCCGATCGGCGTCATCGCCGTTGTCGTCACCGGCGTCATCGTCAGTGAAATGACGCGAGGACGGGCGACAGCCAGGGGCTAGAGGGGCTTCGCGATTATGAGAAGTGCATATTCACGCCTCGGCGCGCTGCGGCTTGGCGCCCTCCTGTTGCCGCTGGCGCTGGTGGCTGCAGGCGCGCACCAGTCGCCGATCTATGACGTCGTGATTACCGGCGGCATGCTGGTCGACGGCACAGGGGCGGCCGCACGGCGTGCGGACGTGGCGGTGAAGGACGGCAAGATCGCCGCAATCGGCATCATCGGTGCCTCCGCTGGCCGGGACGCCATCGACGCAACCGGGCTGATCGTTGCCCCCGGGTTCATCGACGTGCACACGCACGCAGACGAAGTTGCGGACCGGCCGCTGGCCCAGAACTTCGTCAGGATGGGTGTGACATCGATCGTCGCCGGCAACTGCGGCGGGTCGGCGCTCGACGTCGGCGCCGCGCTGGCGAAGATCGCGGCGACCAGGGTTGCGGTGAACTTTGCGACCCTCATCGGTCATAACACCGTGCGCAGTGCGGTCCTCGGTCGTGAGAACCGTGACCCGTCCGCCGACGAGCTCACGCGGATGAAGGGGCTCGTGTGGAAAGCAATGGCTGACGGAGCGGTTGGATTCTCGACCGGCCTTCAGTACGTCCCTGGCACATACTCCAAAACGCCCGAGATCATCGAGCTCGCGCGGGTTGCGGCAAACGAGGGAGGCATTTACGCCTCCCACATGCGCAACGAAGGGACTGCGCTCGAAGAAGCGGTGCAGGAGGCGCTGCGGGTGGGCGAGGCGGCCCGCGCGCGTGTGCAGATATCCCATCTGAAGGTGGACAGTCCGAGTCGCTGGGGGGCCGGCGCCACGGCGCTGGAGTTGATGGACGCAGCCCGCGCGCGTGGATTGGCGGTGGAGGCCGACCAGTATGCGTATACTGCCGCCAGCTCGACGCTCGGCATCCGCTTTCCCTCGTGGGTTCTCGAGGGTGGACAGGAGAAGATCGTCGAGCGGCTGAGCGATCCGCCGACGTGGTTGCGCATCCGCGACGAAATGCGCGCGCTGCTCGCCGAGCGGGGACTCAAGGACCTCTCGTTTGCCACAGTGGCATCGCACCGCGCTGATCCCTCGCTGAACGGATTGTCGATGCAGCAGGTCGCCATGAAGCTCAAGGGGTCCACGAACGTGGACGCGCAGCTCGAGGTTGCACGCGAGCTGATGCTCCGCGACGGCGCTTCGATGGTGTACCACTTCATGTCCGACAAGGATGTCGAACGCATCATGCGCGACCCGCACGTCGGAGTCGCCTCAGACAGCGGGGTGCTCGCCGAAGGCGAAGGCGTACCGCACCCGCGCGGCTATGGCAACAACGCGCGCGTTCTCGGGGAGTACGTGCGGACGCGCAAGGTGATCACGATCGAAGAGGCGATCCGGAAGATGACGTCGCTTCCCGCGCAGCACTTCAGATTCCGCGACCGCGGCGTGCTTCGCGAGGGTGCGGCCGCGGATATCGTCGTCTTCGATCCCGCCCGTGTGTCGGATGCGGCCACGTTCGAGAAGCCGCACGCCTACGCGACGGGTATTCCCTACGTGCTGGTCAACGGCGTGATGGTCGTGAAGAACAGTGAGCACACCGGCGCCAGGCCCGGCGAGATTCTGCGGGGGGCATCCCTCAAGTAGCGGCCGATCCCGCCGTCACTCTTCCTGGAACGTGAAGTAGAGCGCCAGCGGAAGGACGATGGCGCACAAGGCGAGCGCGGCGCCTGCCGCCATGAGGATGGGGTTGGCGAGAACATCGGGCGGGAGCGACCACGAGACGCGTGGGATCGCGCTGAACGCTCTGGCGGTCCACGCGAAGGCGTGCCGGAAGGTCGGCACGAAGAAGCCGACTGCCGCCACCGTCAACCCCGCCGCGCACGCCAGGATGAGTCCCTGCACGAACGTCATCGGTTGCGTAACCAGCTGCGCGGCTTCACGGCGCGATCGCATCTGCGCCCGCCACCACACCACGGCTGACGAAGGCACCTGCGCCTGTGAGACGAGCGCCTGGTGATCGTCGAGCAGGGCCCGGGCGAGGTCGGCGAGCTGGGCGCACGAGCTGCACGCGTGGAGGTGAGCGACAAGATCAGGCTCGCATGTCTCGTTCAGGCGCGCGGACTTGAGCGCCGTCAGAAGATCGTCTTCATGAGCGCAGACGGGCTTACGCACGACGCCCTCCGGTGCCCGCTCCGCCGAGGAGTGCGGCAAGCTTCTGGCGCGCCCGGAACAGCAGCGGCTTGATGCTGCCGGTCTTGAGACCGAGGGTTTCACCGATCTCCTGGTGAGTCGATCCCTGGGCGTAGGCGAGCCATAGCAGCTCGCGCTCGCGCCGTTTCAGGCGGCCCATCGCACGGTGGACGTCCGCACAGCGGTCCGCGCGCGCTGCCGCGGTGGTGTCTGCGCCCTGCGCTTCATCCACGTTCGGAATCAGTTCCGGTGACGTCGCCCGCCGTCGATAGCGGTCGCGCGCCAGGTTGGTCGCGATCCGGAAGAGATAGTTCCTCCGGTGGGATTCGTCGTCGAGCGAGACGCGCGCACGAAGCAGCCGGTAATAACACTCCTGGAGGAGGTCGTCGGCCGCGTGCCGGTCGCCTGTCACGCGGGCGAGGTAGGCCCAGAGCGCGCGCGCGGTGCGATCGTAGAA
>JACDCA010000156.1 GCA_013694635.1 Acidobacteriota bacterium
CAGCCGGCAACGCCCGAGATCTACATGTCGTACGAACAGCATCCGGGTCCGGCGACGGCGCTCAACATCGTGGCGCGCACGCAGTCGTCCGACCCGCTCGCGCTGAGCGAGACCATGCAGCGGAAGATCCGGGAGCGCAACGCCGACGTCCCCGTGAAGGCCATGACCATGGAGGGCACGCTCGATCAGGCGACCGCCGGTCCGAGATTCCAGACTTACCTGCTGGTGCTGTTCGCGGGTGTGGTGCTCGTGCTGGCGCTGGCCGGTATTCATGGCGTATATGGTCAGCCAGCGCGTCCCGGAGCTCGGCGTACGCATCGCGCTCGGCGCCACGCCCGGCAGCATCATGGGCCTGATCCTGGGGCACGGCGCAGGTCGCGGCAGCCATCCTGCTCCTGCTTGCAGCAGCGCTTGCGTGCCTTGCGCCAGCAAGACGCGCTGCCCGGGGACGTGCGACGTGCGATAGCTGAGGGATGGATACGGTCGTTGGCGTGATCTCAGACACACACGGGCTGATGCGCCCGGAGGCGCTTGCTGCCCTGCACGGCGTTGACGTGATTCTGCATGCCGGAGACGTTGGCGCGTTGAGCGTACTCCGAGACCTGGAGGGGTTGGCCCCGGTGCACGCGGTCTGCGGCAACATCGACGGCCAAGCGTTCGGACTCCCTGCGCAGCTCTCGCTGTCCTTTAGGGCGTGTCGTTCCACGTCAGCCACGGCCATGAGCTCGGAACCCCGACACCCGAGGCGCTCGCTCAGCGATATCGGGCCGACGTTGTCATTTATGGTCACACGCACAAGCCGCTCACTCGCCAGATCGGCTCAACGCTCGTCGTGAATCCCGGCGCCGCAGGGCCACGACGGTTCAGCCTGCAGCCGAGCGTGGCTCTCGTTTCAATCGACCAAAGCAAACCATCTGTAAGACTTGTCACTCTCCGCACGTAGCACGCAGCACGTCACCGCGGCGCCGAATTTGTGCGGCTCTCGCTGCTGGTCAGGTACTTATCGAACCACCCGACGATGTGTTGAAGCCGCTCGACGCGGTGCCAGGGTTTGCCGGACCGCGAGAGCTCGTGGTTCTCACCCGGAAAGCGCACCATCGCCGTTTCGCGCTTGAGGTACTTCAGCGCTCGGAACAGTTCCTCGCCGCCGGCGGCCGGCGGCGTACGCCAGTCCTCGTCGCCGAGAATGAAGAGCAGCGGTGTCTGGATCTTCTCGACGTAAGTGATCGGCGAGCGGCGCGCGAAGTCTGCAGGGTCCTGGAACGGGGGTTTCTTGAACCACGTCGGACGGAAGAGCGTGAAGTCCGCCGTGTACCAGAAATTCGACCAGTCGGAGATGTCACGCTGGCTCACCGCGGCCTTGAAACGCGTGGTCTGCGTGACGGTCCAGTTCGTGAGCAGTCCGCCACCGCTGCCGCCGGTCACGCCGAGCCGTGCGGTGTCGACGTACCCCTTCTTTACCACCTCGTCGACCCCCGCCATCAGGTCCTTGTAATCGTCGCCGGGATACGCGAACTGGATGACGTTGCCAAAGTCCTGCCCATAGTTCGAGCTGCCGCGCGGGTTCGTGTAGAGCACCACGTACCCCTTCGCCGCCATCCAGTGAAACTCGTGCGTGTAGGTGTTGCCGTAGGCGCTGTGCGGACCCCCGTGGATCTGCAGGATCATCGGATACTTCCTCGACGCATCGAAAGATGGAGGTTTCAGTATCCAGCCCTGGATCTTCTTCCCGTCGAAGCTGGTGTACCAGATCTCCTCGGGCTCGGTTGTCGCCACCGAGTTCATGAGCTCGTCGTTGAACGACGTGAGCTTCTTCGGAGCACCGGCGCCCTCGGCGACGTAGAGATCGCCGACGACCGTCGCGGTGGACTTCACAAAGGCGATCCGGTTCCCCGTTGCGTCGGTCGTATACGACATGATGTCGTGTCTGCCCTTGACGACCGGATCCATGCGCCCGGAGGCGGCGTCGATGCGCAGAAGGTGGGCGTCTCCCTGTTCGCCGGCGCGAACCAGGATGGAGCGGCCATCCCCCGTCCACGAGGGCGTTGCGGGATGCGCGCCGCGCGG
>JACDCA010000182.1 GCA_013694635.1 Acidobacteriota bacterium
CCCTTGAGGGCTGCGGCCCTTACGCCCTTCAGCCCTCGATGGGTGCGGATCATATACTGCGGACAGATGTTCCCTATCAGCGACGTCATCCCGTCGCGCACGGTTCCTGTCGTCACCATCGGACTGATCGCGCTCAACGCGCTCGCCTTCCTTTACGAAATTCAGCTCGACGACGACCAGCTTCAGCTGCTCGTCCATTACTACGGCGTCGTCCCGGCGACGTTCTCGTGGGCGGACGTCCTCACGAGCATGTTCCTTCACGGCGGATGGCTGCACTTTCTCGGCAACATGCTGTACCTGTGGATCTTCGGCGACAACGTCGAGGATCGCCTGGGGCACGGGCTCTACCTGGTGTTCTACGTGGCGTGCGGCGCGCTGGCAGCAGTCGCGCAGGTCGTCGTCCAGCCGTACTCGCCGATCCCGATGGTGGGCGCCAGCGGCGCCATCGCAGGCGTCATGGGGGCGTATTTCGTCCTCTACCCGCACTCACGCGTGCTCGCGGTCGTGTTCTTCGTCATCTTCCTGGACGTCATCGAGATCCCGGCGATTTTCTTCCTCGGCGTCTGGTTCCTGATGCAGCTGTTCAGCGGCGTCGGATCGGTCGTGGAAGCGGCGGAAGGAGGGGTCGCGTTCATGGCGCACGTCGGCGGCTTCGCCGCCGGCGTGATTGGCGGATTCATCGCGCGGGTGCGGGACCAGTCCCGACAGGAATACTGGCGGGGAGTCGGGTAGTTACGTCTTTTTTCGGTTCTTGATATCGCGTGTCACCTTCGCGAGCTCGATCATCACGCGTTCGAACTCCTTCGCGTATTGCTCGGCGGGCAGGAAGCTGCGGCGGATTCTGAGCTCCTCGACTTCCGCTTCCAGCAGAGACTTCCGCTGCAGTAGTTTCAGCAACTCTTCGTCGGTCGGCGGGGCGCCGGCGTCCGCGACGTCCAGGTACGTCCGGCTGGCGGATGCGCCGTCCTGGCCCTGATCCGCGACGCCCCGGCCCGTGCCGTCTCCGTTGTCGTCGATCAAGGCGCGCTCGGTCGACAGCTGGCCGCGCTGCTGATAGTGCCTTCGCACGCCCGCGCTCGCGGACGCGAACGCCTCCCAGATCGAGATGCGCTGGTTTTTGTCGAGATCCGCGGACGCCTCGTCGAAGGCCTTGACGAAATACTCGGGAAACACCGTGTCGAAGCGCTGTGCCACAGAATCGGTGGCGGTGATGACGACACGCCTCGGGCCGGCCAGACGTTCGATGAAGGGATAGCTCCCGGCCGTCGTGTTGACGACCACTACGCGGCCTGGCAGGGGTTTGAGGAGCGCCGCCCATTCGGCGGACTCGAGATCACGCCCCACGAGATTGAACTTCGCGTCCACGCCGTCGAACGTTCCGTGCCCGATGAGGATGACAATCAAAAGGTCCTCACGCGTCATCCGGTCACGGATGCCCGTCAGCGCCTTGCGCACATTCCCCGCCGTTGCCGCCGCCGCTGGGGATTCGGATTCGGTGAGAACCGTCACGGCTGCCGGATCGAAATTGAGCTTGACTGAGAAGACGCGCGACAGCGTGTCCGTCCATGCGGTGTACTGCGTCGCGTATTCCTGTCCGCCGGTTGCGCCCGACACAATCAGCGCGTATCGCTGCTCGGCGGACGCCCCACGGGGCATGAGCACGGAGGCCACAACGACCACCAAGACCACGAACGGTGTGCCTGAGGCCGTCGGCGCGTGCAGCGTCACCGCAACCCCCACCGCCGCCGCAGCGTCCACTCCCCTGCCAGCAGTGCGATCAGTGCAAAGAGCGACCAGCCGTTGTGCCACAGGTCGCGCCGGATCGCCAGCGTAGCTGCCGGGACGTTGGCGCGAAGCGCCTCGAGCAGCTCCGAGGTCTGCCCGGGCACCAGCAAACGGCCGCCCGATGCCGCGGCCAGGCGCGACAGCACGGCGGTGTTCAGCCGCGGGTCCGTCATCTCCACGTCCGCCCCTCCAACGAGGAAGGATGCCGATCCAGTGCCGGCGTCCGCGCCGCCGCGGCGGGCGCGCGCGGTCACCTTGTAGATGCCAGGCTGCTCGGGAGTGAATCTCGCGGCAAAGACGGACGCCGACGCGTCGCTTGTCTCTTCCACCGAGGCTCCTGCTTCCTGCGCGCGGCCATCGGGACCGGTGATGCGGACGGTGAGCTGCGCGTCGCGCAAAGGCTCGAACGCCGTGGTCCGGACCGCTACGCGCACCGGCACCTGGTCGCCCGGCGCCGTTGGAGTCACGGACAGGATCGCGGTCGGATCGGTGGCGCCGATGGCGAGCCAGCGCACGGCCTGGCGCCAGAACGTGTCGTACATCCGGTCGGTCGACGGCATCATCATCCGCCAGCGCCAGGATGCCTCTCCGGTGAACACCATCGAGCGTCCTTCGCCGTACCGCTGGACGG
>JACDCA010000185.1 GCA_013694635.1 Acidobacteriota bacterium
GTGCCGCCGGAGAGAAAGAAGGGGACGTCGGCGCCGATCCCGCTCGCGACTTCGCGCAGCAAAGTGACGGGGGCGCCACCCCAGAGCCGCGCAAAGCCAAGGAGCGCCGCCGCTGCGTCGCTGCTCCCGCCGCCCAGGCCCGCCTCGGTCGGGATTGCCTTCTCCAGGGTCACGAGCGTATCGGTCGGATCGCCGCCGCGCCCGAGCGCCTTCCACAATGCCGCAGCGGCCTTCCAGACGAGATTTGAATGATCCGTGGGAATGGCAGCCGACCGCGTCTTGAGCATGAACGGCCCCGGCCGGTCCGTGCACGTCAGCGTGTCGTGCAGGTCGATCGATTGAAAGACCGTCCGCAGCTCGTGATAGCCGTCCGGACGCGTGCCGAAGATGCGAAGGTCCAGGTTCACCTTCGCATGCGCCCGGACGGTCAGCCGCAGGGTTTTCTTCACTTTTCTCCCAGGGGTCCGGCGCGGCGGAGCTCTTCGAGCGACAGGGGCTGCGCGTTCGGGGGAATCTCGAGGTCGAACGCACGCCGATCGATCGGCGCATTCGTCTCCACCTGCGACAGTCGAATCGTGAGATCGGCCACGGGCGTGCGCACGTAGACAGTCGCGGCGCGGCCATCGACGAAGTCGGCGTACTGGATCGTGAGTGCATCGCGAACGGCCGCCGCCACGCGCCAGCGCCCGTCCATGCGGCGAAGGTAGACGGTGCCGGCGGTGTCCATCGCCGCCCAGTCGTCGTTGAACATGCGGCCCCCCGAGGGCACGGTCAGACCAAGACCGCACCCTGCAATTGCCGCCCGCAGCTCCGACGGCGTGAGCGCCACGCCCGCCAGCGCTTCGACGATCGCGGCAGGCGGAGCTCCGCGCAGCACGCGTTCATCCCTCGGCAGCCACAGCGTCGCCGCCCCGCCGCGACCCGACAACACGAACGCAGGTTTCCCGAACGGCGCCAGCCCCTCGAGCACAATGTCTTCGGGAGCCGCAAGTCCCGCGTTGATCCGTCCTCGGAGCTTCGATCCGCCGGCACGGCCCGAGAGCGCAAGTTCCGCCGTGATCGCGTTGACGGATCCGCACTCCGCCGTGGCCTGGTCGTAAGCCGCGCCAAAACCTGGAAATGGCGTGCCGGAGCCTGACGGGAGCACCGGGCGCGGCGGCGGCCCGCACGCGGCGACCAGGATGGCGATCAGGGACGCGGCGAACAGACGCGGCGGCGTCATTTCTTCTGGAGCCGCGAGCGCGCCTCGCGCAGCTTCTTCTCGATCTCGGCGCGATGAACGACCTCGCCGTCCCCTGTCAGTGCCCGCTCCCACGCGGCGACGGCCTCGTCGTAGCGGGCCTGCTTGTAGCGCAGATCTCCGAGGTGGTCCTGCACGACCGAACTGCCGGGCAGTAGGGCGGCGGCCTCCGCCAGCGGCTTCTCCGCTTCCGCGACATTTCCCTGACGGAAGAATGCCCAGCCGAGGCTGTCGAGAAACGAGGGATTTCCCGGCTCGAGCGTCAGCGCGCGTTCGAGAAGGGCGACTGCTTCATCGAGTCGCTCGCCGCGGTCGGCAAACATGTAACCCAGCGAGTTCAGCGCATTCGCATCGCCCGGAGCTCGCGCGATGAGCTCGCGCAGCGCACGCTCGGCCTCCGCACGCCGCCCGGCGTCTTCGAGCAGCTGGGCGTACTGATAGACGAAGTTCGGCTCATCCGGGACACGTTTGACGAGATCGCCAAAGGCGGCGACCGCTTCGTCCTTCTGACCGCGCGCCAGCTTCAGCTGCGCATCGATCACGAGCCCGCGTGGGTCGTCGGGAAACGCCTGCCGCAACGTTTGCGCGGTCGCGGCGGCGCCGTCGAAGTCCTTCGACTGACGCTGCGATTCGGCAAGTAGGTAGAGCAGCGCGGCATCGGGAGTCTTTCGCTTCGCGATGGACGCCATCAGCAGATCACGCGCCTCGACGGGGGCGCCGCTGTTCATGAGCGCAGCAGCACGCCCCGAGGTCAGATCCGCCTTTGGATTGGCCTTCTCCGCCCGCGCGTAAGCTGCAGCGGCATCCTTCCAGCGGCGCTGCCGCTCGTACAGCTCGGTCAGGCGCACCAGCCCACGAAACGACGAAGGGTTGGCCGCCAGCGCCACTTCGAGCGTCGCAGTCGCGTCGGCGATCGCGCCCGATCCTTCCTGCGCCGCCGACAACAGCATCGCCCCTTCGGTGAACTGGGGCTGCTCGTCGAAGACGCGCCGCAGCGACGCCGCGGCCTTCTCGTGCTGGCCCGCCCGGAGTTGCAGGCGGCCGAGCGCCAGGAGCACGGTGAGATCGTTGCTGTCGCGACGCGCTTTCTCGAGGGCCGCGATCGCGCGGGCCTGGTACTGCGAGGGATCGTCGCCGGGACGCAGCGGCTTCTTCAGGTCGGCGAGGGCGCCGAAGATCATCCCCACGATCCGGTTCGCTTCGCGATTGTCGGGATCCCGCTTCAGGGCTTCTTCGGCCGCGGCCATGGCTTCGACGGGCCTGTCCTGCCGCGTGTACAGCCCCGCGAGCTCGGCGCGAACTTCGGCAGACTCCGGCGCCAGCGTCAGCGCCTGCTGGAGGGCAGCGATCGCTTCGTCGACCTTATCGCGTCCTTC
>JACDCA010000202.1 GCA_013694635.1 Acidobacteriota bacterium
GTCTACGACGCCGACGGAGACAAGCGCCGGGTGATCCAGTTCCGCGGCGCGGGCATCCTGTCGCCGAGCGATCTGTTTTTCACGAAGACCGGGCGCCTCATCGTCGCCCCCGGCTGTTATTCGTTCCCCGTGGCGACCGTCCGCTCACACTAATCGCCCGATCGGCCCGAGATCGAGATTGAGCTCCTCGGGCGCAATGCCGAACTGCGTTGAGAGGTCGCGGATCGTTTCCTCCAGCCGCATCAGTGCCAGGCCGACCGCCTCCGTCTCATCGTCGGTCAGTGTGCCCACTTCCATGCGCCGGATCGCCTGGCGCTCCAGCAACTGGCGGACGAACTCCACGAGCGTGAGCACGAGCTTCAGCACGGAGCGGCGCACCTCGTCGGGATCCGCATTCCATCGCGGCGGACCGCCCGCTGCGCGAAGACGCTCGATCTCGCCGCGCAGCGACTCGACTTCGCGCAACTCGATCGAGGCGAGGGACGGCTTCTCTGATCCCTTCGACCGCGGTCTTCGTTTCGGCGCGGCTTTGACTGTCTTCTTCATATCCAGAGGTCCGGAGCGAAGGCGAAGGCGGGCCACGGGCCGCTCACTCGCATGCCCGGGACATCGGCGTGCCCGAGCGCATCCTTGTACTTCTGCACGTCCGCCCGCCGAACGAGGTGATACAGCGTGATCATTCCGGTGCCGCGTGCTGTGCGGCGTTCGTCCGCGACCCACTTCTTTACGGCGTTCAGCGGGACGCGTGCGCGCGGAGGAGTATCCGGGACCGCTTGCCGGAAGCGCTCCTGCAGGTAGGCACGGCCCGACCCGGTCGGTGAGCAGCCCTGAAGGGCTGGGCTACGGGCGGTCTCTTCGCCGCCGGCCGGTTGCGACCCCTCGACGGCAATTCTCACGGTCATCTGCACGTGTCCCCGGACGCGATCGAGGGCGGTGAGGACGACATCCGCGCGGTCGTGCAGGATCCTGGCGAGCTCCGCGTCGTCCACGAGTGAACCAAACCTCGCCGGCAGCATCGCAGGAGCAGACTCGGCGATCCGCAGCACGATCTCATGCTGCCGTCGCAGTTCGGCCTCGCTCACCGCTGGCGCCGCCGGACGGTGTTCGCAGACGGCGAAGAACCGGCCGACGGGAATGGTTTCGATCGCACGGTCGTCATCCGCCCACCCGGCTATTGGAGCGTCCGTCAGCGCGTAGACGTAAAGCGAGGCCACGTCAGCGTCGGGGTGGCAGCACGCGGTCGGCGGCGCACAGCAGCGCCGAGAGTCTCAGGTAAACGAGATCCACGTTGGCGAGCGCGAGGACGAGTTCCGCGTTCAACATCACACCCTGATTGAGCAGACTGTCGAGCACATCGACCAGTGAGCCGTCGCTGTCGTCAATGATGCGCGCGATGTCGGCGGACGGGCGTTTCGGCGGGAACGCACGCGCCGGAGGCGCCGGTATAGCGCGCTTCGGCGGGCGCCGGGTGCCCTGTGGACGCAGCATCGGCGTTCGGCGCGGCGGATGGGCCGCTGGGATCGTGGAATGCCTGGGCCGCCGCCTCATTGTCCGCCGTCCGGCTGGATGAAGTTGTAGGCCGGCCACGGGCCGGTGAGCACGAGTTGCGCGCCGGCCCGCGCGCAGGCGTCAGCCTGTTCGCGGGCTGCCGCGGTGAACCGGTCACGGTCCTTCGCCGGCACGAGAAAGGCCGCGTCGAGAAGCGGCGGGGTGATCGCCGCAGGGGCGTCGCGCCGGCGGCGGGCGTCCCTCGCAACGGCATTCAACCGCTCGAACGCCGCGACGGCGGCCTGCGCGGCAGAGGCCTTCGCGGTCTGGACGTCGTCACGCGCCTTCCTTTTCGCCGAGAGAAATGCTGTGCCCGACGTCGCGCCGCGAACCGCTGTCGGACGCCGGGCAGCCGGCTTCTCCGCGGTCACGCGGACGCCCCACTCTTCCTGGCCCGCGATCCTCTTCATTGCCGCCTCGAGGGTGCGGCGACGGGCGGCGATATCCGCAACGGCACGTGCGCGAGTGGAGAACATCGTGAACAGCTTCATCGGCACCACGGTGAGCCCGGGGCGGCGCGCAAAATGCTCCACGACGGCTTCGTGCGCGAGGCCGATGCGGCCAACCTGATCGAGATCCGGGAGGACGGACTCCAGCGGCTCGGGGCCGTAGACATCGAGCGGAACCGTGGCGGTGATGAGCCAGAGCGACGCTGCGACGGGAACGACTTCAGGCCGCTCCGCGCCAGCGAGCCCGTCAGGCGCGTCGGCGGCTGCCGGTTTCCGCGCGGCACGCACCAGGCAATAGAGATACGTCGCTGTCTTCACGCGTCTTGATGATAGCGCCATCCGGTGCGCTGCCAGGCGCGCAGCGCGGCTGCAGATTGTGGCGGAGGCACGCGCGCCGCTGTGACGATCAGCGCGCGGCCGTCTCCGGCAGCGCCGGTGATGCGCGCGAGGACCGCGACCTCACGTCGCTCGGCAGCGGCGGCTTTCGTACAAACCGTGCACGTACCCCGGCCGACGGCGTTTGCGATGACCAGCGGCACATTGATCCCGAGCCGCCGCAGTCTCCGCAGGAGCCGCTCCGACTCCAGGCGAGGCAACGCCGCAGCGCGGGTCACGATAATGAACTGTGTGCGTGCCTCATCCGACAGCAGCTCGCGCAACCGTCCGAGTCCCTGCGACAGGCCGACCAGCAGCGTGCCGAGTTCCCCCAGTCCGACGACCGGCTGATACTTCAGCAGGATCGCCATCAGCGCCTTGATCCAATCGTGGATCAGAGCCGGCATCTCCAGGAGGCGGAGTGCATGCCCGGTGGGCGCGGTGTCGATCACCGTGAGCCCGTCGCCAGGACGCGAGACTTCGGCGGTGATTTCCACGACCGCCGCCAGCTCGTCGAGGCCGGGCGGTGCGAGGTCGATGAGGCCGTGCATCACGGATCGATCGTGACCGATGTCAAACGCGCCGCCGCCGCCAAGCCGGTCGAACAGCCGGTCGATGGCCGCCGCGTACTTTCCGCGCATGGTATCCAGCACGCGCCCCGCGTTCATTTCACGCACCAGGAGATTCGGCGGTGCGCCGCGGACAACCACCGCATCATCCCCGACCGCAACGCCGAGGACGTCCCCAAGCGAGTGGGCGGGGTCCGTGGATATCAGAAGGACCTGTCTGTGCGGCCGTTGGACGGCCGCCGCGATGGCGGCCGCCGCTGCACAGGTCGTTTTTCCTACGCCCCCCTTGCCGCCGAACATCAGCAGGCGTGTGCGATCCGCGGCGACGTCTCCCGCAGCGACCCTGTGCCCGCTGGAGCCGGCGACCCAGGACGTGCGGGAAGACCGTACGAGAGGCAGCACACTGTCGCTCTCGAGGTCACGGCCGATCGCTGCGAGCGCCTTCAGCCCCCGGGGCTCCCGGTCTCGCGCGACCACGAACGCACGGCCCAGCGCGGGGAGGGCGCGAACGGCCCTGCCCTCGAGGGTCCTTCGCGCATTGCAGTGACGGCACGTTCGCGGCACGGGCGGCGGCGTGACGTGATTGACGACGATCTGCTGGACGGGTATGCCGCGATCGGCGAGCAGCTCGAGCGCGTCTGCCGTCTCGGCAACCGCCATCGGCTCCGGCAGCGTGACCCACGAGAGATGTGTCCGGCGCCCGTCAGTCAACAAGGCGCCGAGCTCTTCGGCTTCACTGGCAAGGTCGTCGATGAGCCTGTCTTCGGGGGCCGCGTCACGGCGCCCTCGGAGGGCTTCGACCATCATGCGGTGCTTCTCGCGCATCCGGTCGAACACCCGCGCCACCGCGAGCAGTGTTTCCGGCATCGACAGCATGCGGAGCGTGTGCCCTGTCGGCGCGGTATCGACCACGATGCGGTCGTAACGCCCGGTCCGCGCGAAGCGCGCGATTTCGAGCAGTGCGGCAACCTCGTCGATCCCCGGCAGCGACAGGTTCAGCAGCGTATCCACGTCGTCGCGATCCAGCCACGTGCCCTCGAGCGCGATTTTCTCGAGGGTTGCGCGCCGCTCGGCGATCCATCGGCGCAGCACCGCACTGGCGTCGATCTCGACCGCGTGGAGGCTGCCAGGCCGCCTGAAGGCCGCCTCTACACGCCTGGGCGACATCGAGAGGCGGACTGTCAGCGCGTCTCCGAGCGATGGCGCCGGGTCGGTCGACGCTACGAGAACGCGGGCGCCCCGCTTCGCGGCGACGATGGCGAACGCGGCCGCGCAGGTCGTCTTGCCGACGCCTCCCTTCCCTCCGATGAAATGGAATTGAGGACTGTTACCGGTCCTGGTCGTGGCCGCCTTCAAAGCTGGCCTCAATGCCGGTAATCCTGTAGTCGGATGGGGAGAGCGCCGCCGGCTCGCTGCCCTGGCGGCGGTCGCGGATCTCGCGGAGCCGCGCGACGATGTCCGCCTCGAACACCGCGAATGCCTCCTCGCTCATCTCCCCCAGCTCCACGCGCATCTGCGCGGCGAGCAGCTGCTCACGCAGCGCCGTATCGTCGTTCATCTCCGTCTCGACGGCGGCCGCCACCTTGTCGAGCACGAAGCGAATGCCGCCGATCAGGAGAGTGTCGATGATCACCATGCCTAGTGGGCTCGCTCGAGCTTGAGGCGGATGTTCACAAAGTTATAGGGAGGCCATGGCCCTGTGTACTTGAACGTCAGCTTGTCGTACCGGGAGCCGATGGCTTTCACGCGCGCGTCGAAGGCCTGTTCGGTATCGCGCGCGACGAGAAAGGCGGCGTTCATGATCATCCGGTCGCCGATCGGCTTATTGGATCGGGATGCGACCGAGACGTCCCGCAGCGCTTCGAAGATCTCGGCGACGTACCGCTCAGAACGTGCCTGGAGCGCCGCGTCGATCAGACGGCCGTACTGCATGCGCGCGAAGTACGTCGAGCCCTTCTGTGACGAAATCTCCCCTTTCAGCCGCCGGATGTCTTCGTCCTCTTCCTCGATCTCGCGAATGATCTGGTCACGGTCCCACAGCACCTTCAGGCCGAACTCGAACTTGTCCTGCATCTTGTTCAGGACGTCGGTGAACGCATCGTACGCCGACCGCAGCAGCTCCATGATGTCGTCGTCGGTCTTGAACACGGTGCCGAACGACATCGGGATGACGGTGTGCTGCTGCATCACCGTCTCGTTGACCCGCTGGTGCGCGAGAACGTTGTCGCGGGTCGGGTCCTGCGCGACCATCGGCGTGTTCGAGACCACGGCAGCGATGTCGCGGTACAGGACGGTCTGCACCGACGCCGGATCCGTGCCGATGCCGAGGGGACCAAAGGACAGCGGCCGCCCAGATTTGATGATGCAGTAGACGTACTTGCCTTCATTCGCATCGTCGGACGGCGCCGCGCCGTCAACGCGCGAGGGTTTCGCGTGTGTCGCCGGCATCCGGACCCGCTCCAGCTTGCCGCGCGACGGCGGCGCCCCGGACGACTGGCGCTCGTTGAGCAGGGGGCGCTTGGGCTTCGGCGTCGTCTTCGTCTTTCCCTGCGCTTTCGACTTTTTCACCGGTCTCGCCATCGTCAGTAGGTTCGGGAAGATTTGAGCATACGCCGGATTTCAGCCACCAGCGCGTCCGGCAGACAGGGTTTCGTGACAAACGCGTCGCACCCGGCGGCGCGTGCGCCTTCGGCATGCCCTTCGAGCGCGTGGCCGGTGAGCGCAACGACGGGGATGTCGCGAGTGCGTGGATCGCTCTTGAGGCGCCTGGTCGCTTCCCACCCGTCCAGTTTCGGAAGCGCCAGGTCCATGAGAATGATGTCGGGTTTCAGATCCTGGGCCTGCTGCACCGCCTCGTAGCCGTTGGTCGCCTCCGCCACGCGGAACCCCGAGTACTGCAGATAGGCGGAGTACATCTCGCGCGCGTCCTGATAGTCCTCCACGATGAGCACGAGTGCGGCTTGTGTCTGGTTCATCGCCGCCTGAGACGCGTTGGCAGGCCGAGGACGAAGGTCGATCCCCGCCCAACCGCACTGTCCAGCCCGATGGTCCCCTCCAGCATCTGCGCGAGGCGCCGGCAGATCGAGAGTCCGAGTCCGGTGCCGCCGTATCCGCGCGCCGGCGAACTATCGAGCTGGCGGAAGTCTTCGAACACCTTGGCCTGATCCTCGGCTGCAATGCCCACGCCCGTATCGCGCACCGCGATGGTGATCAGGCGGTTGCGCGTGTCGTATCGCGCCGTGATCGTCACCGACCCCTCCGGCGTGAATTTCAGGGCATTGCTCAGGAGATTGAGGACGATCTGCTTCACCTTCTGGCGATCGCTTCTCAGTGTCGGCAGCTTGCCGACCTCGCGCGCGGTGACCTCCAGGTTCGAGCGCTTGATGATCGGCTCGAGCTCTGACATCACCTCGTTGAGGAGCGCCGGGATCTCGAAGCTGGTGACGTTGAGCGGCATGCGGCCCGCTTCGATTCGCGTGATGTCGAGGATGTCGTTGATCAGCGCCAGCAGGTGGCGCGAGTTCGAGTCGATCCGGGTGAGCCCCTTCCGCTGCGTGTCCGATACGGCTCCCGTCACACCGTTGAGAAGCATGTGGGTATAGCCGAGGATCGCGTTGAGAGGTGTCCGGAACTCGTGCGACATGTTGGCCAGGAACTGGGACTTCAGCGCCGAGGCCTGCTCGAGGCCGATCTGCTGCCGTCGCAGCAGCTCGTTCTGTTGCGCGAGTTCGGCGGTGGCTTCCTGAATTTTGCGCTCGAGCTCGGCCGACGCCTCTTTGAGCTGCTCGTAGAGGCGGCCCTTCTCGATCGCTTCGGTGAGGTCGTGCAGAATCGTGACGACCCAGATCAGCTCCCCCTGCTCCGACAGGATCTGCCCGGCAACCCCCTCGACGGGCGACAGCCGGCCGCTGACGGGATCGGTGAGCTGCAGCTCGCCGCGATAGCGCCGCTCGCCGCCGACTCCCGTGAGGACGTTCGAGACGAAGGACGTCAGGTGCGCGCCGTTGGCCCGCACGCGTCGCTGGATGGCGTCGTTGGGCACCGGGGGGACCGTAAAGAGGCGCTCGGCTGGTTCGTTCATCAGCACGATGTCCCCTTCCGGATCCGATACGATGATCGGGTCCGCGACCGAGTCGATGATCAATTCGAGCCGGTGCCGCTCGTCGCGCACTTCCGCCTGCGCCAGGCGCAGCGTGCGGTAGCTGTCCTCGATCTCCTCCTTCGCGCGCGCGAGGTCGGTGACGTTGCGAAGAATCGAAACGACGTACGTCCCCTGACGCTCGTCCTTCGCGCGCGAGCTCAGGAGCTCGAACAGAAGGTCCGACCCCTCGAGCGGATCGACCAGCAGCAGCTCGCGTCGGGCAAGCTCCGTATGGGCGACGGCGCTGGTCGACAGGGCCGCGGAAAAGAGCATGTTGTTGAGCGCGACGGCGCGCCGCCATCCTTCGCTCGCATCCTCGGGCGCGGCAAACAGTTTCTCCGCGTGGGAATTGGCGATGATCAGCTTTCCCTCGGTGTCGGTCAGGAGGATGGGGTCGGTGACCGCGTTGATGATGCTGTAGAGCAGCATCCGCTCCTGGCCGAACCGTGTTTCCGCAAGCGTTGTCCGGCTGACGAGGCGAGCGACCTGGCGGCCGAGGAGCCGCGCGACCCACCCGACGTCGGGGCTCACCTCAGGGCCGTCTGCACCCACCAGCAGGAGGCCGTCGGCCTTCTCGTCTCCCTCTCCGCGCAGCGGAATCGCGTGGAAGGGCGTCGACAAGGGCGCTTGGAAGCCGCTCGTCGACTCGAAGTAGGTGGCCTCGCGGGCCGCGAGCGCCTTGATCAGCGGATGCGTGTCGTCGTCGCGATTCAGGACGAAATCAACGATCGTAGAGGATGCAATGCCGAATTCGGCGACGAGGAGCACATGGCCGCTCAGGTGGTCATGGACCGCAACCACCGCCTGCTCCACGCCGGCGTGCGCGGTGAGCCAGTCAACCGCCCGGCGCGACGACAACTGCATGTCGACGCTGGCGAGAAGAAACTCGGCAAATGCGAGCTTCGCTTCAACCTCGGCGCCAGGCAGGTGCACAACCGGAGCGACCGATCGCACGACCTATCCTTCGACCGTCCGTCTCCGCGCGCGTGCCCGGGTACCCTTGATAGCTTTGGTAGCCTTGGTAGCCGCCAGCTCGGCGCGCAGCGCCACGTTCTCGGCGAGCACGTTCTGGTGAGCCGCGGTCAGCTCCCCCTGGGGACGGGACACCGAGCCCACCTGGCCGACCGCTTCGGAGTACTTCAAATACGTATCGATCGATGCCACGACGACACGCGCCTCGACCGTGATCAGATCGATGCCGACCAGCGACACACGGACCCACGCGTCGATGACGATGCCCTTGTCGAGGACGCGGTCGAGCACGTCGATGAGACTGGTGCCGCCTGCTGCACGTTCAACTGCCATTCTTCGCTCCTGGTGTCGGGAGTCGCGCGGTGGCTATCGCCGCCGGCGCGCCGGCTTTTGTGCCGTCAGCGCCTCGACCTTGCCCTCCAGTTTCTGGATCTGCGCGCGCAGTTCGTCATGCTCGGCGAGAGACGCGCGCGGGGCGCCCGGCGACAACTCGCGATCGTATCGCCACCAGTCGAGACCGATCTCCTGTGCCTTGTCGAGAGAGCAGACCAGCAACCGGATCCGAATGGTGAGCAGTTCGACTTCCGCCAGCGACACCTTGATGTCGCCGGCGATGACCAGCCCCTTGTCGAGGACCCGGTCGAGCACGTCGACGAGTCCTGTCGCGCGATGATGAGAAGGGGGAAGGTCGAGAGCCATGTGGCAAGCGACTATAACTCACGCCTCAGGGGCAGGCAACCTTCGCTCGACCTTCTTCCCTCTGTCATTTGCGCGCGAAGCCTGGCTCCGAGATCGCTTCGACGAGCTCTCCTGTCGTGGCATCCCGCTTCACCCGCGTCGCGACGTCGGCCTGGGCGATGATGCCGCACAACCGGCCCGCTTCGTCCACGATCGGCATCCGCCGCACCTGCCGGTCGGCCATGAGGTCCACCGCTTTCTTGACGTCCTCATCTTCGCGACAGCTCTCCGGATTCGCCGTCATCGCTTCGCGCACGGTAGCGGTGCCGACCGCCATGCCTCCGGCGAGGACGTTGACCACGAGATCACGGTCGGTCACGATCCCGACCAATTTCCGGTCCTGGCGTGAGTCGACTACCGGAATGGAACCGACGTCTTCCGTCTTCATCAGCATGGCGACCTGCGTCACCGAGTCTCCGGGCTCGCAGCAAACCGGCTCACGAGTCATCACTTCACTGCACTTCGGCATTCAAATCCTCCTGGGCACCGGCCCCGATGCAATCCCAAGGCCGGGTTACCAGTCGGTGTGCCGCTCGCCGGGTCGGTCAATTCGCTCATATTTATGCGCGCCGAAGGCATCACGCTGCGCCTGTGTCAGGTTCTGCGGCAGTCTGGCGGAGCGATAGCTGTCAAAGTAGGCAAGCGCCGTGGCATGGGCAGGCGCCGGCACACCGGCGGCGACCGCCAGGGCTGCCGCGCTACGCCAGCCGGCCCGGGCGGAATGGATCTCCGCGGCGATCGCCGGATCCAGCAGAAGGTTGGTGAGCTCCGGAGCGCGATCGAAGGCGTCTCTCACGGGGTCGAGCAGCCGTGCCCGGATGATGCAGCCCCCCTTCCAGATCCGTGCGATCTCAGCGAGACGCACACCCCAGCGGTATTGAATCGATGCGGCGCGGATCAGCGCCATACCTTGCGCGTACGCGCAGATGCGCGACGCATACAGGGCGTCGTGCAGCGACGCCAGGACGGTGTCGCGATCCCGCGACCCACCGATGTCCGGGTTCCGCTCGATCAGCGGGTCGGGGCCGTCCAGCACGCCACTCGCCAGGACCCGTTCATCCTTCATGCTCGAGAGGACGCGCGCGTCGATGGCGGCGGCGATCGTGGGATGAGACACGCCGAGATCGAGCGCGACCTGCGCCGTCCAGCGACCCGTGCCTTTCTGTCCCGCCTTGTCCAGAATGACGTCGACCAGCGGCGTCCCGGTTTCAGGATCCGTCACCCGGCAGACGTGCGCGGTCAACTCGACGAGAAACGATGCGAGCGGTCCCTGGTTCCACCGCTCGAAGACCGCGGCCGTATCCGGCGCTGACAGACCGAGGCAGCGCCGCATCAGATCCCAGCTCTCGGCAATGAGCTGCATGTCGGCGTACTCAATGCCGTTGTGCACCATCTTCACGAAGTGACCGGCGCCGTCGGGCCCGACGTGTGTCACGCACGGACCTGCCTCAGTGCGTGCCGCGATCGCCTCGAACACCTCGCGAAGCAGGGCCCACGCTTCCGCCGAGCCGCCGGGCATCATGGACGGACCTTCGCGCGCGCCCCGTTCCCCGCCCGACACGCCGCATCCGACGAAATGAATGCCGGCGCCCCGCAGCGCCTGCTCGCGGCGCCGCGTATCTTCGAACCACGAATTGCCGCCGTCGATCAGGACGTCTGCGGGCTGAAGCAGGGGCAGAAGCCGATCGATCATCTCGTCGACCGGTTTACCCGCCGGGACCATCATGAGGATCCGTGCGGGGCGGTCGAGCGCGGTGACGAACTCTTCCAGCGTGAACGTGCCGGTGAACGCGCGGCCTTTGTGCTCGTCGATGAATGCCGTCGTCCAGTCGCTTTCGCGATTCCAGGCAGCGACAGGATACCCGCGTGATTCGATGTTCAGGGCCAGGTTGCGCCCCATCGTCCCGAGGCCGATGACGCCAAATGCGGCAGCGCTCATGACAGATCCCCGGAATTGCGCAGCGCCTCTTCGAAGGCGAGGTCGCGCGCGCTGACGCGCAGTTCTTCGGCCAGGAGCGCCTCCGGCGTCTGGGCGCCCAGCGGGACGAGCCGCGACATGACGGATCGTCCGCTCGCTTCGATCGACGTCTCGATACACGCGCTGCCGGCGCCGAGCCTGAGCGACAGGCGATGTCTCGACCCGCTCAATATGACCGACTGAATCGCCGCACCGCGGGGAGCGCTCGAGATGTCGGTAGCCAGCGTCGCTCCCTCCGGCAGCCGCGCAGTCATCCATCCCCCCAACAGGCGCGCGGCATGCAAGTCGCCGGCGCTGATATCCAGTCGCGAGAACGAGCCGATCGATTCGCGGACTTCAGGCACGTCGAAGAATTGCGCCATGAGATTGCGCCACCGTGTAAGCGCCGTCCAGCGAAGGTCCCCCACCATCGTCGTCGACGTCAGCTGCGGCACGACGGTCCAGGCTTCCCGCGGATCCAGCGCATCGAGCACGAGCCGGTCGACGAGCGCAGCGAGGTCCGGCAGCAGGGCGACCTCCCCCCCGCGCCACCAGGCAATAGAGGGAAGACTCGACAGTCTCAGCGATGCCACGGCGTTGTTGAGGTATCGCGGCACGATCTGCTGGATCGTGACCACGTTATTGTGGGCCTCGATAGGCGGCTGTGGGTCGTCGCCCAGGCTGATGAGGATCGTTCGCACCGCGGACCGGTCCCGCAGCGTGGCGAGCTCGGCTGATGTATCCGCGATGCGTTCGGCGGTACAGACGGCAACGATCGTCGCCGTCTGCGTGTTCGGGGCGGTCACAACGTTCGCCATCTGCGACCCTCCGTCGCGAGGAAGCGGTCCGCTTCGGCCGGGCCCCACTCGCCTGCTTCGTAGGCCGGAATACGGGATTCGCGGCTTGCCGACCATCGTTCGTGCACGGGGGAGATCAAAGCCCAGGCCGCTTCGGTGAAGTCGTGACGCGCAAACAGCGTCGAATCGCCGATCATCGCGTCGAGGAGCAGCGTTTCGTACGCCTCGGGGACTTCCCCTCCGAACGTCGTGCCATAACGGAAGTGCATCATGACCGGCGCGAGCTGCATTCGCGTTCCCGGAATCTTCGCCTCGAATCGCAGCGAGATTCCCTCGTCCGGCTGGACGTTCACGATCAGCAGGCTGGGAGCCACCGAACTGACGCGGGCTCGTCGGAAGATTTCGAGCGGCGGCCGCTTGAACTGGATGGCGATCTCGGTCGTCCGCTTCGGCAGCCGCTTGCCCGTCCTGAGATAGAACGGCACATCGGCCCATCGCCAGCTGTCGAGCGACACGCGCAACGCGACGTAGGTCTCGGTCGTCGAGTTCGGCGCCACACCCGGTTCCTGCAGATAGCCTTTGACTTCCTTCCCATCCACCCAGCCGGGTCCGTATTGCGCGCGGACGACGTCGCCTTCATCCAGTGGTTGGGCCGCCAGCAGGGCGTCCATCTTTCTGTCGCGGACGCTTTCCGCCGTGAACGAGATCGGGGGCTCCATCGCGACGAGCGTCAGCAATTGCAGGAGATGGTTCTGCACCATGTCCCGAAGCGCGCCGACCGAGTCGTAATACGCCGCGCGCGTCTCGACGCCGACGGTCTCCGCGGCCGTGATCTGCACGTGGTCGATGTAGCGCCGGTTCCAGATCGGTTCGAACATGCCGTTGCCGAACCGGAACACCATCAGGTTCTGCACGGTCTCCTTGCCGAGGTAGTGATCGATCCTGAACAGCTGGTCTTCCTCGAAATGTTTGTGCAGCAAGGCATTCAACGCGCGGGCGCTGTCCAGGTCATGGCCGAACGGCTTCTCGACGATCAGGCGCCGCCACGTGGCGGGTGCCGCCTGCGTGCTGAGACCGGCGTCGCCGAGCCGGCCGCTGACCGTGCCGTACGCGCTCGGCGGGATCGCGAGATAGAACAGCACGCCGGAATTCTCGTCGATGGCCTTCAGCTTCTCGCGCAGGCGGTCGTACAGCGCCGCATCGTCCAACTCACCGTGGATGTAGTGCAGGCGTGCGGAAAGAGAGTCCGCCACGTCGTCGGCAGCCTCCACCCTGGCGAACTCGCGCAGGCTCTGGCGGAACTGTTCGCGAAAGTCGTCGTCAGTGAAGGGCGTCCGCGCGACGCCGATGACCGAAAAGGCGTGCGGGAGCCGCTGGCCGCGGGCGAGACGGTACAGGGCCGGCAGCAGCTTCCGCCGCGTGAGATCACCGGAAGCCCCGAAGATCACCAGAATGGTTGGACCTGGCGCCGGCTCTATCCGGAGACCGTCGCGGAGCGGGTTGGAGTCCATTGGCAATGCTGAACGTTGAACGCTGAATGCTGAACGCCGAAGTGACGGGGAATTATGTCAGCATTCGCATCCCGCATTCCGCATTCCGCATTCCGCGTCCCGCTACCGCCTGGCTGCGAGGTATCTCGAGATGGCGTCGAGTTCGGCCGGCGTCAGCCGCTTGCCGAAGGCGGGCATCTCGGCGTCCGGGTTGACCGACGTGGGGTGCGTGATGATGCGGCGCAGCGTGTCCTGATCGCGTTTCGAGCCGATGGCCGAGAGATCCGGGCCGTCCTTGCCGCCGTCGGCATCGATCGTGTGGCAACCGACGCAGAATCTGGCGAAGATCGCGCCTGCCACCTCCGTCTCGCGAGGGATGGCGGGGTACGGCTGGCGCGCGAGCCGGTGGACGTAAGCAACGATCGCCGCGACTTCCCGCTCGTCGCGTCGCGCCGGAGGCTCACGCAGGCCTGGCGCGATCATCTCGGGATCCGCGACGTGGCCGGCAAGCCACTCTGTTCCGCGACTCGAAGTCAGGGCCTCGAGCGAATCCGCCAGCCCTTCCTCGGAATGGCATCTGGCGCACCCTGTCTGCTGCACCAAGGTACGCCCGCCGATCTCACGAAGCGTCCAGGCTGTCGCCTCCCGATTCCGTGGTGAATCGCGCCAGCCCAGCGTCGTCAACGTGACCACGCCCGCCATGCCGATGGCGACGGCCAGAAGAACGGCTGGCCGCTTTCGAGGATTGCGCTCGGGTCCGCGGTCGAGCCATGGCAGCAGGATGAGGAACGCCGCGGCGAGACCAGGCACGACCATCCCCCCCACGACTTCCCACTTGCCCGGGAAGTACTTCAGCAACTGAAAGAGACCTAGGAAGTACCACTCCGGCCGCGGAACGTAAGTCGCATCGGTGGGATCGGCGCGGCCTTCCAGAGGGGGGGCGCCATTCCACGCGAACGCCGCCATCGTCGCCAGCACCACGGCGACGACCGCTGTGTCGCGCGCGGCCTGCCACGGATAGAACGGCGTCATGGGGCCCGGGCGCGAACGCACAGGCCCGGAGATACCGTGTCGTCGCATGAGGACGACGTGAAGCACGACCAGCAGAATCAGCAGCGCGGGAAGAAAGATGACGTGGACGGCATACCAACGTGTCAGCGTCAGAGCGCCGATCGAGTCGCCGCCTCGCAGAACGCCGGCGGCCAGTTCCCCTGCCAGCGGCGTCAGCTTCGCAACGTTGATCGTGACCACCGTGGCCCAGTACGCGCGCTGATCCCACGGCAGCAGATATCCCGTCAGCGAAAACGCCAGGACGAGACCGAACAACGCCAGCCCCGAAAGCCACGTGGCCTCGCGAGGCGGCTTGTACGAACCGAAGGCAACGACGCGCAGCATGTGGAGAACGATCGCGACGACGATGAAGCTGGATCCGTAGTGATGGAGGCCATGGACGATCCGGCCTGGAGCCGTGCTGACGATGAAGCGGATGCTGTCGTAGGCGTGGTCCGGCGTTGGCGCGTAGTAGAGCGTCAGAAACGCGCCGGTGAGCAGTTGCACGCCCAGCAGCGCGAGCAGAACGCTGCCGAGCGTGAAGAACCATCCCGTCCCTGGCGGCAGCTGCTCATCGAGGAGCGCGTGTCGCGCGCCACGGAATCCGGTGCGGGATTGCAGCCACTCTCCAAGGCCTGATGCAGAACGCCTGAATTTCAAAGCCGCACCAGGACGTCGGCGCCGGACGGGTCGAGCCGCGCTTCGATGCGGTCCAGTGGGCGCGGCGGCGGGCCTGAGACGACATGGCCTTGTGCGTCGAACACGCCGCCATGGCAGGGGCAGCGGAAGTTGGTGGTGTCGGTGTCCCAGCGGACCTGGCAGCCGAGATGAGTGCAGGTGGCTGAAAGCGCGTGGATCGACTTGTCGCCGTCCCACACGAGAAAGACGGTCTCGCGGGCACGTTCGCGATACCAGCCGTCCTGCCGCGAAATGACCAGCACGCGCGGGACGGGAACGTTGGGCGTGAGATCGGTCAGCGCTCCCGCGCGGACCCATCGCGCGGATTGCCAGGCGCGGGATGGACCGAGCGCGAAAGCGCCGAGCACGGCGGAGAGCGCGCTCCCGATGAACGCGACGGTCGTATTGACGAAGAGCGCAAGCGCGCGGCGGCGATCCATCCCAGTCACGTAGGCCCCGGCTTCAGCCGGCCGGAAGCCGGGACGCCTGCGAACCCGGGGCCAATGACCAGGACCGCGCAACCCGCGATCCCTGAGCGGTTTTCGCGGCGCGCGCGCCGTCAGCCGATTCCCGGATTCGTAAACGCTTTCGGGATGTTACCTGCTTACCTGCACTTTCTGAAGGTACGCCTTGGCTTTCGGCGTGCCCAGCAAACGAAGCCGCGCAAGCACCTCGCGGCGAATCTCGTCGTCGATTTCACGATCGGCAATCTGAATCAATTCATCTTCCGCCCGCGCGTTGAATAGACCGGTGATGATCGGCCGCTTCCACTCTGCGCGCCCTCGGGTGTAGAGACGCTGCAGTTGCGCGCGCCCACCTGCCTGGCCCAGCGTGACGATTGCCGTATCGCACAGCCCGCGATCCGACTCCGTCTGCACGATCTGCAGGAGCGCTCCGGTGGCGGCGCGTTCGCCGAGCGAGCTGACGACCTGATACTTCACGCGCGGGTTTCCGGTGCCATAGACCTGCAGCAGGTCATCCGACACCTTCGGCCCGCCGAACCGCCCCAGTTCCCGGACCGCCGCAACGCTGACAAGCTCGGCGCCCCGTTTCGCGACTTCGAGAACGGTCGAATGCGCGTCAGGGCGTCCTGATTGAGCCAGCACGAACACCGCGCGGCTCGCTTCCCTCGGACTACCGCTTTCCAGGGCGATCTCCCGCAGCATCGGGATGACGCGTGGAGCGTCGGTCCGCATCAGGCTGCCGAGTGCCTGGATCCGCAGATCGCGATCCGACCCGGAGAACTCCGACACCCACGCGGAGGGTGGCGGTGGCGGCGGAATCGGCGGCACATCGCGCGGCCGTGACGCGCGGGGCGGTACCGGCGGCGTGGGGGGCGGCGGCGGAGCCGGTGGCGTCACGGCGTGCGGAAGAACCGGCGGACGCGGTCCGGGTGCCGGGGGGGCCGGCACCGCGCCGGGCGCAGGCGTCGGCGGTGGAGGTGGCGGCAACGGTGACGTCGCCGTCCACCACAAGACGTCATCACGCCTCAGCTTCTGCGCAAGCTCCACGCGCAACGAGCGCGCCGGCTTGACCCAGCGGCTTGCGGGAAAGTTGCGTTCGAGCTGCGCGATGATCTCGACCGCTCCCGAGAGATCGCGCGCCTGGTGGAGGCTATGTGCGAGCCAGAACAGCGCTTCATCGCGGCTGCGCTCCTTCGGGTCGGCGCTCGCGGCTCTCAGCACGTCGATCGCACGACTCCATTGCTCCTCGGCGATGTAGTTCTTCGCCTTTTCCATGCGCGGTGAGCTCTGGGGCTCCGCCGCGGCCACCGACGGTGGCATGAGCGCGGCGCCGGCCAGCGCCAGCGCGAACACGACTGCGGGTATCCGGTCCTTCATGGCGTTCACATTCCCACCGTTGGTACGGCGTCCATTTTCTCGATCAATCCGCGCTTCTCGATGATGCGCTGGATCTGTCCCAGCGCTCTCTGATTGGTTCCCTCGGCCATCGACGTTTCGAGCAGGACCAGCTCCAGATCGCGCATGACCCCTGCAAGCGACGTCAGGCCCCGCTCTTCCGCAGCGAGCCGGTACAGCCGCGTATCTTTCAGGAGCGACGTCGCGAGCTCACGTTCGTACGCCCAGTCTTCCGTGGGGGTCCCTCCCGCTTCCTTGGAAGCCAGCCCGAGGACGACAAGCTTGGAGCGCTCCAGATGCTGCGCGCCCACCGCCTTCATGCCGGTCGTGGCGACAGAAGTGCTGCCGCCGTCGGACGCAATATTGGCCGGCGGCACGGTGAAGGAAGCTGCTCCGCGCGAGGCGACATAAACGCCGAGGGCAACGATGGCGAGAAGGGCAGCGGTCGCCAGAAGTCCAGTGTAGGAGGTCGAGGGGCGGAGGATGGCGGCGTCGAGTCGCCGCGTGAACCCGGACCAGTCGCCGGCCGGGGGGGCCGACACGTCCGGGCGGCCCGCCAGCACCTTGCGAATGACATTCAGGTCCTCGAGCGCTCCAGCGCAATCGCCGCAGACGCGAAGATGCGCCACCATTTCGTCGCGGGCAGCGGGATCAAGCTCGTCGTAGAAGAAAAGCTCCACCGAGCCCCGCTGTTGAATCGTGCAGGGGCTTGTCATACGCGACCTCCCGCTGTGACGTTCGCGGCGCGCAACGCGTGGCGCAGGCGATGCACGGCGGCGTGGAGCTGACGTTTCACGGTCCCTTCAGCGAGACCGAGCGATTCGGCGATCTCCCCGAGTTTGAGTCCCTGGTGGTGCCGCATGATGAACACGATCCGCTGGCCAGGCGGGAGCCGCGATACCTGGGCCTCGAGCACGTCGCCAAGCTGGCCGGCATAGGTGGTGTCTTCGGGGCCTGGAGATTCTTCGGGCGTATTCAGCATCTTCAGTTCAGCCTCTTCGCTGAACGGGGCGGAGGCCGCCGGTGAGTGGCGGCGACGATAATCGATACAGGCGTTCATGGCGATCCGGTACAGCCACGAGGTCAGCTGGGCGTCCTGCCGGAACCGGTCGAGTGACCGGTACACCTTGATGAAGACCTCCTGCGCAATATCTTCCGCATCGTGGTGATTGCCGGCGAACTGGTATGCGAGGCGATAGACCATGGACCTGTGGCGCTCGACCAGTGCCTGGAACGCGGCGTGGTCGCCGGCCGCGGCGCGGGCAATGAGCACCAGATCGTCCGTCGACTCGACCGGGCCTCTGGCCTGGCCCGCTGCCCTGGCGTAAGCGCCCGTGGGCGCCGAAGCCTTGGCGTAAGCGACCACCTTCACTCGGCCTTCACTCGCTCTCCGTTCCGGTCGCTTCGTGACCAGCGACTGACGACTAACGACTAACGACTGACGACTCCACTGTGTCATCGATATGACGCAAGGTGCCCCCGGAAGGTTGAGTGTGTCAGCCAGTTTGCAGGTTGGAGCGTCCTAACCACCGGGATCCAACACAGCTGCAAGCGAGGGCCGGAGGGAAGCGCCGCACAGCGGCGCCCCGAGCGCGCAGCGAGGTGGGGTCGGGGCCCCACCGAGCGAAGTCATCAAGGAGGCGGAATGCGTTTTATTGTGAGGATTTGTGCCGCGGTCGCGCTGATCACCGGGGCAGCTGCGCCGGCACGTGCTCAGTCGGTCGCGGAAGCGAAGACGGTAACCGTTACACCGTTTGTCAGCGTCACGTTCGGGACGTCGCAGGACCTCGGAAGCAGCCTGGGGATCGGCGGAGCGATCGGGTACGACTGGACGCCGAATCTCGGATTCGAGTTCGAGCTCGGCCGTGTCTTCGATGTCACGGGCGACGAGCAGGCGCTCGATATCCAGCTCACGACGATCAGCGGCAACGTCATCTACCACTTCGACGTCGTGCGGGTGACCCCGTACGCCACCGTCGGCCTCGGCTGGGAGCGCGTCACCGTTGACCTGGAGGATCCCGATGCGACGGATCCCGACGGCAATACCGAAATTGCCTGGAACTTCGGCGGCGGCCTGAAGGTGCCGATCAACAGCCGCGTGCTCGCCCGCGCCGACCTGCGTCGTTTCCAGGGCAACGACCTCGCCCCCGACCACTGGCGCCTCTACGGCGGCCTCACGTTCTGGATCAAGCGATGACGAATGCTGAAGGCTGAAGGCGGAATGCTGGAATAATGGGGGATTCGACCTCCCCCTTACTTCAGCATTCAGCCTTCAACAATCAGCATTGTGAAAACGATCGCCAACCCCCTTCGCCGCAACGTCGCCATCATCGCCCACGTCGATCACGGAAAAACGACGCTGGTGGACGCGCTGCTCCACCAGAGCGGCATGTTCCGCGCGAATGAGCGCGTCGCCGAGCGGGCGATGGACAATACCGACCTCGAGCGCGAGCGCGGCATCACGATCCTCGCAAAGAACACCGCCGTCAACTACGGCGACATTCTCATCAACATCGTCGACACCCCCGGGCACGCCGACTTCGGCGGCGAGGTCGAGCGCGTGCTCGCGATGGTGGACGGCGTCCTTCTGCTGGTCGACGCGTCGGAAGGCCCCCTGCCGCAGACGCGGTTCGTCCTAAGGAAGGCGCTCGAGCGGCGGCTGACCCCGATCGTCGTCATCAACAAGATCGATCGCCCGGATGCGCGCATCCAGGAAGTGCTCAACGAGGTCTTCGACCTGTTCATCGATCTCGACGCGGTCGAGGAGCAGCTCGATTTCGCAATCCTGTACACGAGCGCCAGAGCAGGGACCGCGACGACGTCGATGGATACCCCCGGGGTGGATCTCCGGCCGCTGTTCGATGCCATCGTCGAGAGCGTGCCGCCGCCACGGGGGGATCCGGCAGCGCCGCTGCAGATGCTCGTCGCCAATCTCGATTCGAGCGATTACCTCGGCCGGATCGCCATTGGGCGCATCTTCAGCGGACAGGTGCGGATCGGGGACCAGATCTCGGTCTGTAAGCTCGATGGCACCTTCCAGGACACGCGGGTGACGAAGCTCTTCGCCTTCGAGGGGTTGAAGCGCATCGACATCACCGAGGCGGCAGCCGGCGATATCGTCTGCCTGGCCGGCATCGAAGACATCACGATCGGCGAAACGATCACCGATGTGGAGCATCGGCGCGCGATCAACCCGATCGCGATCGACGAGCCGACGGTATCGATGATCTTCGGCGTCAACACCTCGCCGATGGCAGGCCGCGACGGCCAATACGTGACCTCACGACAGATCAAGGATCGCCTCGAGCGCGAACTGCTCGGCAACGTGTCGATCCGTGTCGAGCCAACCGACACGCCAGAACAGATGAAAGTGCTGGGGCGCGGCGAGCTTCAGCTCTCGATCCTCATCGAGATGATGCGCCGCGAAGGCTTCGAGCTCCAGGTCTCGCGTCCCGACATCGTCACCAAGGACCTGAACGGCAAGTTGATGGAGCCGATCGAGGATCTCATCATCGACGTCGCGGAGGAATTCCAGGGCGTCGTCATCGCGGCCGTCGGCATGCGCAGAGGCACGATGACGAAGATGGTCAACCATGGCAGCGGCCGCGTGCGGCTCGAGTTCCGGATTCCCGCGCGCGGACTGATCGGTCTCCGCTCACAGATCCTGACGGACACCAAGGGCACCGGCATCATTAATCATCTGTTCGCCGGGTGGGAACCGTGGCATGGCGCCATTGCGTCGCGCGCGACCGGCGCGCTGGTCGCCGACCGCGCCGGCGTTGCCACCGCGTTTGCGATCTGGAACCTCCAGGAGCGCGGCGAGATCTTCATCGAGCCGACGGCACCGGTGTACGAGGGCATGATCATCGGGGAGAATGCGCGCGCCGCCGACATGGACGTCAACGTCACGAAGGAAAAGAAACAGACCAACATGCGGTCATCCGGCGCGGACGAAGCCGTCCGCCTGATCCCGCCGCGAAAGCGCGGTCTCGAACAGGCGATCGAGTGGATCAACGACGATGAACTGGTCGAGGTGACCCCGCACAACATCCGTATCCGCAAGCGGATCCTCGCGGCGAACATGCGCCCCAAACGAAACGCTGAACTCTGAACGCTGAACTCTGAAA
>JACDCA010000221.1 GCA_013694635.1 Acidobacteriota bacterium
CGTGCAATACATCACCGCGGACGCCGCGTTGCCACCGTACGAACGGCTGCTCCTGGGGGGCTCGTCCACCGTCCGCGGGTTTCGGACCGGCAGCTTCGACGGCGATCGGATGCTGATCACCAGCGCAGACGTGCGCGTGCCGATCACGTCCGTGCTCAGCGGGGCAAAGTTGGGAGTCAGTGTCTTCGCGGATGCGGGACAGGTGTGGGACGTCGGCGCGAGCCGCGAGGATGCCGACTGGCACCGCGGTGTCGGCGCCGGCGTGTTCCTGATCGCCCAGTTCGTCGCGATCAATCTGGATGTCGCGCGAGGACTCAAAACCGGGGATACGCGGGTACACCTGTCGTCGGGGTTTACGTTTTAGTCAGGTGCGAACGCCTCTATCGAAACATACTCTTAATCACGAACCCCACGTTCGCCGGCCGTTCGGCAAGTCGTCGCATGTACCACGGGAACCAGTACTCGCCGTAGCTGATCAGCACCCGCAGTTGCTTGCCTGCACGCGCCAGCCGCAGCTGCTCTCCACGCTGGATGCCGTAGAGCATCGCAAACTCATACATCGACGCCGGCACCTTCTGCTGGGCGATGAAGGCGTCCAACCGCTTCACCAGCGCCATATCGTGCGTGGCGATGTGCAGCAGGCATCTGGTCTGCTGGGCGTCGGCCGCCAGCAGCCGCACGCATAGCTTGTAGAAGTTCTCGTCCACGTCGGACTTCTTTGGATACGCTACCTCTGGCGGCTCCAGATACGCGCCCTTCACGATCCGGATGGCGGAACCCGGCGGAATCAGCGATTCGACGTCCTGCACCGTGCGATACAGGTATGCCTGCAGCGCGATCCCGATACGTGACGATGTCGCCCGTGTGCGTCGAAACAGATTCAGCGTCGGATCGACGTAGGGAGAGCTCTCCATGTCGATCCACAGGAAATTGCCGCGCTGCTCGGTCCGCTCGATCAGCCGATCGAGGTTGCGCTCGCAGAGGCCGCGGTCGAGGTCCAACCCGAGCTGGGTCGGCTTGACCGATACCTGCGCATCGAGCCCCGACGCGGCGATCTTGTCCAGCACGTCCAGGTAATGACGCGTGACCTCCTCGGCTTCCTCTGCGGTCGTCACGTTCTCGCCCAGCCGCGTGAGGATCGTGGTGATCCCATCCGGCTTCAGCGCAGCCGCCGCCCGCAGGGCGTCTTCCACCTGCTCGCCGGGCATGAACCGGGACACCGACTTGCGCACGAATCCGTATTTGGTAGCGTGATCGCGAAGCCAGGCGTTGGTCGAGCCCGCAAGCAGCACCTTGCGCATCACCGTCATTACATGACGCTCCGAATCATGCCCCCGTCGATCTGCACCGTCGCGCCGGTCATGTACCCGGCGGCATCCGACAGCAGGAACGCGGCGACACGGCCGAATTCGTCCGCCACTCCGTAACGGCCCATCGGAATGCTCGCGATCGCCCGGGCCTTGGCCTCATCGACCGTCACGCCTTGCTTCTTGGCGTTGATCTCGTCCAGCTGACGGACGCGATCCGTATCGATCCGGCCGGGGATGATCTGGTTCACGCGAATCTTCGACGGCGCAAGCTCGATCGCGAGTGTCTTGGCGAGCGCCGATACCGAGGCGCGCAGCACGGTGGACAGGCCGAGGTTCTGGATGGGCTCCTTCACGGAGGATGACGTGGACATCAGGATTGCACCGCCGCCGCGCGCTTGCATCGACGGAACGGCGGCGCGGATCATCCGCAGCGTGCTGAACAGAAGCAGATCCACGGCGTCCTGCCACGCCTTGTCGTCGAAGGACAACGCAGCACCGGTGGGCGGGCCGCCCGAGTTCGTGAACAGGAGATCGACCCCGCCGAACGCGTGCTGGGTGTTTGTCGCCCAGCGTTGGATGGCCTCGGCCCCCTTCACATCCACGGGCTCGGCATGGACCTTCGTCCCGGTCGCCTGCCCGATTCGGTGCGCCGCCGCGCGGATCGCGGTCTCGTCGCGGGATGCCATCGAGACCGCCGCGCCC
>JACDCA010000243.1 GCA_013694635.1 Acidobacteriota bacterium
ATGTACGGCATCACGCCGCCCACCCCGATGCCTGCAGGAACCGCGACTGCCCCCGCCGCGGCATACACCGGCGCTGCGGCGGGCGCCGCCGCTGCCGCCACGCGCTGCATGTTCCGCTCGATCTCGCGAACCACCAGCGTCTCGTCCTGGAGGACCACCACCCGCTTGATCATGTTTTCGAGCTCGCGGATGTTGCCCGGCCACTCGTACTGCAGGAACATGTGGCGCACCTCGTCGGACACCGGCTTCAGCGGACGGTTGTACTTGCGGGAGTAGCGCGCGATGAAGAAATCGGTCAGCGCAGGGACCTCGTCACGGCGCTCGCGAAGCGGAGGCACGATCACTTCGATGACGCGCAGCCGGTAATACAGGTCTTCGCGGAAGTCTCCGGAGATGAGCATCTTCTCCAGGTCGCGGTTGGTCGCCGTCACGACCCGGACGTCCACGGTGATGCGCTTGTTGCTGCCAAGCTTCGTGAATTCAGCGTCCTGCATCACGTGCAGCAGCTTGGACTGGAGGGCGGGCTTCAGCTCGCCGATCTCGTCCATGAACAAGGTACCGGTGTCGGCCTGCTCGAATTTCCCGATGCGCGTCGTGGCCGCGCCGGTGAACGCGCCACGTTCGTGGCCGAACAGCTCGCTTTCCAGCAGCTCGGCCGGCAGCGCCGCGCAATTCACTTTCACGAACGGACGGTTGCGCCGCGTGGAGCGCTGGTGGATCGCGCGTGATACCAGCTCCTTGCCGACGCCGCTCTCGCCGCGGATCAGTACCGTGACGTCGCTGTCGGCCACCTGGTCGATGACCCGCGCGATGTTCTGCATCTTCTCGCTCGTGCCCCACACCGAGCGGTCCTCGTCGTCGGTCAATTGCTGACGCAGCTCACTCAATTCGGAAACCAGGCGGTTCTTTTCGATCGCGTTCTTGATCGCCACGTCGAGCGCGATCTCGCCGAGCCCCTCCGGATCGTCAGGCTTGACCACGTAGTCGGCAGCGCCGAGACGAACCGCTTCGACGATCGTCGACGCCTGGTTACGACCCGACAGCATGATCACCTGCGCTTCGGGACGCGCCGCCTTCAGCGCCCGCAGGGTCGCCAGCCCATCGAGCCCCGGCATCATGACGTCGAGGAGGATCACGTCGGGCGCTTCGGTCTGCTTCATCGTGGCGAGCAGCTCGTCGCCGCGCGCGTATGTGCGTGCCTCGTAGCCGCGCAACGACAGAAAGGTGCGCAGGTACGCCGCAAAGGCTGAGTCGTCATCGACGATGGCGACAAACGGTTTCTTCATGGACAACAACCCTGTGACGTTGACAGTTGGTACGCGGGACTTACGCGCGCGGGAGCGTCACGACCGCTCCGGCCCGTCCGTCGCCGGGCGGTGAGAGCAGCGCGCCGCCGTGTTGTCCGATTATACGACGCGCAATTGCCAGGCTCAGACCCGTGCCGCCTCGCCACTCGTCGAAGGGCGCCAGATCCGCCGGATCTGCGGCTGCAATTTCGTCGATCTGTGGTTCATCACCGATGGCGATCCGGAACATGGCGCCGCCGGGCTGCTCCGCGATCTGCGAACGCACCAGCAGTCGGTTGCTCGTCACCAATTCCCGCCGCAACGCCGTCAGAATCGATAGCAGCGCGGCCTGAAGCCGGGACGCATCGGCGGAGACCTGCCCTGGCGCCAGTCCCTGTAATTCGACCATGACCTCCCGGTCTGGAAGGTCAGACAGGGCCGCGACGGCCCGTTCCAACAGGACCTGCAGCGCCACCGGCGACGTCTGCAGCGGCGAGTCCGCACGCTCCAGCCCGGAAAGCTCGCTCATTTCCGCAACCAGGCCCGAGAGGCGTCCGCAGGACTTTTCCGCCTCTTCAAGGAGCCTGCGTTGCTGCTCGCTGAGCGGTCCTGCCCGCTCTTTCAACAGCATTCGGAGATAGCCGGCGACGACGGTAATGGGGGTCCGAAACTCGTGGACAGCCAGGGAGAGCAGCTTGGGCCAGCGCGCGTCGGGGGCCCCATGAGTCATTTGAGCATTCTGGCGCATTGGCACACTCGGTGGGAAGAGCCGCCCCTGTTCCGGTGTTACTACAATGGCAAGTGCGAATGCCCAACCAGAGCGCCCCATGCTGATCAGACCACCTGGCGTCGTCCGCGGTTCCGACATTACCAGCGAGCAGCACTACCTGGAACGACGGAAGTTCATGCAGCTTCTCGGCGGGGCAATGGCGCTCGGGGCGTCGACCGTGCTCCAGGCGTGCTCGGCCGAACCGACGGCGGCCGACTTCGCCGGCGCCGGAGGCCCCACTGTGCCGGCGGGGCAAAGCCCGCTGGCCAACTACAAGCCGAAGGTGGTGTCGACCGACGAGGCGCTGAATTCATTTGAGGAAATCACCAGCTACAACAACTTCTACGAGTTCGGCACGGGGAAAAACGATCCGCAGCGTCATTCCGGCAAGCTCACGACGAGCCCCTGGAAGGTCCGGATCGATGGGCATTGCAGCAAGCCCGCCGACTACCTCCTCGAGGATCTCGTCAAGCCCCACCAGCTCGAGGAACGGATTTATCGGCTTCGATGCGTCGAAGCCTGGTCGATGGTGATCCCCTGGATCGGCATTCCGCTGGC
>JACDCA010000350.1 GCA_013694635.1 Acidobacteriota bacterium
GGCCTGCGCCACGAAACCAAGCCGGTGTTCTGCGTCCAATATCATCCCGAAGCCGCCCCCGGGCCACACGACGCCGACTATCTGTTCCAGCAGTTCATTGATGCGATGGAGAGGGCATAGATGCCCAAACGCACGGATCTCCATCGCATCCTCGTCATCGGCTCGGGCCCCATCGTGATCGGGCAGGCGTCGGAGTTCGACTACTCGGGCACACAGGCCTGCAAGGCGCTCAAGGCTGAGGGGCTCGAGGTCGTCCTGGTGAACAGCAATCCGGCGACGATCATGACGGACCCCGAGATTGCGGACCGGACCTATGTGGAGCCGCTCACGCCCGAAGTGCTGGCGCAGATCATCGAGCGCGAACGACCGGACGCGCTTCTTCCGACCGTCGGCGGGCAGACCGCGCTGAATCTCACAGTTGCTCTGGGAGAGAACGGCACGCTCGCAAAGTACGGCGTCCAGCTGATCGGGGCGTCGATCGAGGCGATCAAGCTGGCCGAAGACCGCCTCCTCTTTCGCGACGCGATGCGCGAGATCGGCGCCGACGTGCCGCGCAGCCATTACTGCCGCTCGCTGAACGAAGCGCTGGCCGCGGTCGACGACATCGGCTTCCCGGCGATCATCCGTCCGTCCTTCACCCTCGGCGGCGTCGGCGGAGGGATCGCCTACAACATCGAAGAGTTCCGCGAGCTCGCGGGGCGCGGCCTCGACCAGAGTCCTGTCCACGAGATGCTGCTCGAAGAGTCGGTGATCGGCTGGAAGGAATTCGAACTCGAGGTGATGCGCGACAAGGCCGACAACTTCGTGGTCATCTGCTCGATCGAAAACGTCGATCCGATGGGCGTGCACACCGGTGACAGCATCACCGTCGCCCCCGCGCTGACGCTCACCGACCGCGAGTATCAGCGGATGCGCGACCTGGCGCGCCGCATCATCAGGCGGGTCGGCGTCGAGACAGGCGGCTCCAACATCCAGTTCGCGATCAACCCCGCGAACGGCCGGATCATCGTCATCGAGATGAACCCGCGAGTCTCGCGCTCATCCGCGCTGGCGTCGAAGGCCACCGGTTTCCCGATCGCGAAGATCGCCGCCAAACTGGCCCTCGGCTACCACCTCGACGAAATCCCCAATGACATCACCCGCCTGACGCCCGCGTCCTTCGAACCGACGATCGACTACGTTGTGGTCAAGGTGCCGCGCTGGGCGTTCGAGAAGTTCCCGCGCGCCGACCGCACGCTGACGACGCAGATGAAGTCGGTGGGGGAGGTCATGGCCATCGGGCGGACCTTCAAGGAAGCCTTCATGAAAGCCTTCCGGTCGCTGGAGCTGGGCTCGTCGGGCCTGCTCTTCGGCCAGCCGGGAGGCAGCAGCTCGGACGGGCTGACCAACGAGGAAGAGCAGGGAGCGCTCCAGCGCGAGCTGAGCGTGCCGAACGATCGGCGCATGTGGGCGCTCTTCCGCGCGCTCGACCGCGGCTGGAGCGTGGACGATCTTCACGACCTCACGAAGATCGACCCGTGGTTCCTCGTCCAGTTCTCGCAGATCGTTGAGCTGCAGCGCTCGGCGGCGCTCGTCGGCCTGCGCGGGATGTCGGCCGACATGCTGCGCGCACTCAAGCGGTCCGGCATCGCCGACCGGGAGCTGGCGACGGTGCTGTCGACCGATGAAGAAGCCGTCCGCCAGACGCGCCTGGAGCTGGGGATCAAGCCGGCGTACAAACGGATCGATACCTGCGCGGCGGAGTTCGAGTCCTTCACGCCTTACCTGTACGGCACCTACGAACAGGAGTGCGAAGCCGATCCGACGCCCCGGCAGAAAATCGTGATCCTCGGCAGCGGCCCCAACCGCATCGGCCAGGGGATCGAGTTCGACTACTGCTGCTGTCACGCGGCGTTCGCACTGCGCGACGAGGGGTTCGAGACAGTGATGGTCAACTGCAACCCGGAGACGGTGTCGACCGACTACGACACGGTCGACCGGCTGTACTTCGAGCCGCTCACCTTCGAGGATGTCTCCGCGATCATCACACGCGAACAGGAGGCGGGCGGGGACGTCAGCTGCGTCGTGCAGTACGGCGGGCAGACGCCGCTCAAGCTCGCGCTCCCGCTGCAGGCGGCCGGCGTCCGGATCATCGGCACGTCACCCGACTCGATCGATCTGGCGGAAGACCGCGAGCGGTTTGCCAAGTTGCTCTGGGACCTCGGCATCCCGCAGGCTCCCAGCGGCACGGCGATGTCGGTCGAAGAGGCGCGCGAGGTCGCCGGCTCGATCGGGTTCCCGCTCGTCGTCCGGCCGTCGTACGTCCTCGGTGGCCGCGCCATGGCGATCGTGTACGACATGCCCGCGCTCGACCGCTACATGACGCACGCGGTCAGCGCCTCGCCGGAGCATCCGATCCTCATCGACAAGTTCCTCGAAGACGCGGTCGAGCTCGACGTCGATGCGGTGGCCGACGCGACCGGCGCCGTCATCATCGGCGGCATCATGGAGCACATCGAGGAGGCGGGGATCCACTCGGGCGACAGTTCCTGCGTCATTCCTCCCTTCAAGGTGGTCGATCGTCACGTCGAGCTGATTCGGGACTACACGCGTCGGATTGGGCGTGCGCTGCGGGTCGTGGGGCTGATGAACGCGCAGTTCGCCATCAAGGAGGATACGGTGTACGTCCTCGAGGTGAATCCGCGGGCGTCGCGCACCGTCCCCTATCTCTCCAAGGCGACCGGCGTCCCGCTCGCAAAGGTGGCCGCGCGCGTCATGATCGGAAGGACGCTCGCGCAGCTGGGATTGACATCCGACCTCGAGGTCCGCGGGTTCTTCGTCAAGTCGCCGGTGTTTCCGTTCGTCCGCTTCCCGGGCGTCGACACAATCCTCGGACCTGAAATGAAATCCACCGGCGAAGTCATGGGGGGCGCGCAGACGTTCGGCCACGCGTTCGCGAAGGCCTATATCGCGGCGGGCATCGTCCTGCCGCGCGTCGGCACGGCGTTCATCAGCGTGAACAACCACGACAAGCCGGCCGTCGTCCAGATCGCGCGGGACCTCAACGAGATCGGTTTCGCGATTGTCGCGACACGCGGCACCGCGAACTACCTCCGCGCGCACGGCGTCGAAGCAGAGATCGTGTTCAAGGTGAACGAGGGGCGTCCGCATGTCGGGGACGAGATCCTGAACAACCGCATCCAGCTCGTGATCAACACACCGCTCGGCCGCGAGTCGTTCTTCGACGACCGCACCGTGCGCCGCATTGCGATGATGCACAGCGTGCCGTGCATCACCACGCTCACCGGCGCCGCCGCCGCCGTGAATGCGATCAAGGCGCTCAGCACCGAGGCACTCACCGTCCGCGCGCTGCAGGAGTACCACGCAGAAACTGCCACCGGCAAGGCCTGACGGAGTTCCAATTTCAGCGCTGTTGGCAACAGGAGGTCAGGAGATCAAGAGACTTTTAGTTGAATTCTCCTGATCTCCTAATCTCCTGTTCTCGGACCCCGGGCTTGCAGCGCCGGGGCTGTGCGCGTTCCCGCGGCCGTCGCTGCTGCACCACTTCTGACCGGTGCGGCCGCCGGCGTCCTCCTCGTCGATCTCACCCCCGAACGTTTCGTCCTCGCTGCTGGTGTTGCCGCGTGGCTGGCATTGCTGGCGGGCTGCGGTTTTCTCGCGGACCGAATCGATTGGGCAGTCGTCGCGAGCGTCTCGCTCGGGTGCGCGCTGACGGGCTTCTCGCTCGGCGCATCCTCCGCCCGTGAGCTCTACGCGCCATCTCTTCTGGGGTGGTTCGACCCCGCGCGGGCGTCCGAGGCCGGCGCGCCGGTGGAGGACCGGGACCCCGTCATCATCGAAGGGCGCCTGCGCGAGGATGCGGCAGCCGCCGCCTACGGCGCGCTGCTGGTCGTGGACGTGGGGCAGGTCATCTCCTCCGGCAACGCGCACCACGTTCGCGGCGGCGTTCGCGTCACTGTCGGCGGAGCCGTGCCTGCATCGGAGGTCGAACGGTGGCGGGCCGGACGTCTTGTGCGCGCCTCCGTCCTGCTGCGCCGACCGACGACGTTTCAGAACCCTGGCGTCCCTGATGAGACGAGGGCGCTCACGCGGCGAGGCATCGCGCTTGTCGGATCGGTGAAGAGTGCGGCGCTGGTGGAGGTCGTGGCGGACGGCTCGGCACTGGATGAACTGTCGTCCGCCGCGCGGGCCTGGGTGAGGGGGGTGATTGCGCGGCACGTAGGACGCGAGCACCCGAAGTCGGCGGCGATCGCGGTGTCGATCCTCATTGGCGACCGCACCGGACTCCCGGAGGAGGACGAGCGGCGGCTGCAGGACGCGGGCACGTACCACGTCATCGCGATCTCCGGCGGGAACATCGCGATCCTGACCGCGGTGCTGATCTATCTGGCGCGGGCGTTCCACGTCGATTACCGGGCTGCGGCCGGAGCAACCATTGTTCTCCTGCTGTTCTACGCCGAGGTCGCCGGCGGATCGCCGTCGGTGTCCCGGGCGGTCGCGGCGGCGATCTTGTTTCTGGCGGCAATGATCGTCGACCACCGAGGCGCACCCCTCAATGTCGTCGCTGTTGCCGCCGTCCTCGGTGTCGCCGTGAGCCCGGTCAGCGTGTTCGACGCGGGGTTCCTGCTTTCGTTCGGCGCCACCGCGGGGATCATCCTGGGTGCGCCGCGGGTGATTACTGCGGTAGAGGCCGGCTTTCCTGGCCCGAGCGGAGTCGAGGGCAGCCGGCCTGTCACCATGCGCCTCTTCGTCGGCGTGTTGGCGGCAACGCTCTGTGCAGAGATCGCCATCGCGCCGGTGGCGGCGTCGTTCTTCGCACGTATCACCGCCGCTGGCCTCGTGGTGAATTTCGCGGCGATTCCCCTGATGACCGTCGTCCAGTGCTCGTCGATGGCGCTCCTCGCGCTGTCACCACTCTCCGGCGCTGCCGCCGGCGTGGCGGCCACCGTGGTCCACCTGTCGGCGACCGGGCTCGTCGAGTCTTCACGTTTCGTCGACCTCGCTCCGTGGCTGGCGCGTGACGTCGCCGCACCTGCCTGGTGGCTGTGCGTCCTTTACTACGGCGTGGCCGCGAGCCTCCTCCTGAGACCCACGCGCGTACGGTTCGCATTACTCGGAATCGCGGCCCTGTGCATCGCCGCCGGCCCGCAGTTCGCTGCTCGGGGAGTGGTGCCGCCGCCGGGGGCCGGCCAGCTGCGAGTAGTCGTCCTCGACGTCGGCCAGGGGGACGCGACGGTTATCGTGCCGCCTGGCGGCGACGCGTTGCTGGTGGACGCCGGGGGCCTCGCGGGGACGACGTTCGACATCGGCAATCGCGTCGTCATTCCGACGCTGCGCGCGCTGGGCGTTGCGCGGCTCCACGCGATGGTGATCACCCACGCCGATCCCGACCACGCGGGCGGCGCCGAGGTCGTGCTCCAGCGCCTGCGGCCCGCCAACGTCTGGGAAGGCGTGCCGGTGCCGCCGCATCCCGCATTGAAGCTGCTCCACCAGCGCGCGGACGAACAGCGGATCGTGTGGCGGACGGTCCGTCCCGGTGACATCGAGCGTGCGGGACCGGTCGAGATTCGAGTTCTGCATCCTCCGGCGCCCGACTGGGAGCGGCAGCGCGTGAGGAACGACGACTCGGTGGTGATGGAGGTCCGGTACCGCGACGTCTCGATCCTGCTGCCTGGCGACATCGGCAGGGAGGTGGAGCAAGCGCTGATCCCGGGCCTGCAGCTCGCACCGCTCGTGATCCTGAAGGCCGCTCACCACGGCAGCGCGACGTCCAGCAGCGAAGAGTTCCTGGAAGCCACCAGGCCCGCCGCCGTCATCTTCAGTGCGGGAAAAAACAACCGCTTCGGCCACCCCGCCCGTCAGGTGGTCGAGCGGTTCAGGCGGAGGGGCGTGGAGATGTTCAACACTGCCCACGACGGCGCGGTGTTCATCGAGACGGATGGAAAACAAGTGGAGGTGAGGGGATGGCTGGGAAGAGTCAGCACCTTCGCTGTCAAGCCGCCCGCGCCGACGGCTTCACCGCACGACGGCCACAAAGGCCACTAAGAGCACAAAGAAAGAAACACAACATGGTTCATGTGCCTCTTAGTGGCCCTTGTGTCTTGGCGTCGGCGCCGTTTTGCCGGTCAGCCGAAGGCACCTACGTGACTGCGGATAGCGGTCAGGTCTTGAGCTGCTGCCACACCTCCTCCATCTCCTCCAGCGTGGCTTCCTGAAGCGACTTGACCCTCTGCTCGAAGACCTCCTCTACCTTGGTGAACCGCCCCGTAAATTTCTCGTTCGCCTTTCTCAGCGCCGACTCGGCGTCGATGCCCAGCTTTCTCGCGAGGTTCGCCAT
>JACDCA010000353.1 GCA_013694635.1 Acidobacteriota bacterium
GATGCAGCCCTAAAGGGCTGGACTACGAAGGAAACGGCGATCAAGACCAAGGGGACGACGACGCACAAACGGTGGAGCATCGCGAGAGGATACGCGATGTGAGTGGGCTATGCGGAGAGCCGATCGACGATCGCCCGCCAGGTGCGGGCGGCGGGCGTGGCGTCGGTCGCGAGAGCGACCCCGCAGGTGAGCGACCGCCCGTCGGCTGACGCCCGGGACCAGACCGTCTCGACTTCCATCCTCAAGCCAATTCCCTCGACCACGACGTCAAAGGAGTCCGGGAGGTCTTCCGATCCCGAAACCTCGAGACGCAGGCCGCCATAGCTGACGTCGACGGCGGCGGCCGCGCGATCGTGGGCTGTCACGCGGAACCCGCCGATGACGCGGCGTCGCGTCCAGCGGCGCTTACGGCGCACGCGTGAGAGGGAGATCGCGCAGGCGCCGAGAAAATCCTCCGCCTTGAGTGGCTTCCGGACGAAAAGGGCGCCGTATCGCGTCGCCTCGAACTCGATCATCGGCTCGTCATAGCCGGTGATGATCACAATGGCCATGTCGGGATAGTCGGCCGTGCTCTGCCGCACGAGGTGGAGCCCGTTGAATCCGCGCAGATGGACGTCGGTCACGAAGAGATCGTAGGAACCGATCGCGAGCAGCCGCTTGGCGCCTTCATAGGTCTCCGCACCGGTAACGACGTAACCGGCGTCGCGGAGGAGCTCGACAATTCCCGAGAGCGCGTTCTCATCATCATCGAGCGCGAGCACGCGATAAGGCAGTTTGGTCGTACGGGCAGAGACTGGGCCGAGCAGCATTGCAGTTCTGAAAGGGCAAGCCGGGTGCCCACGTGGACCGGCCCGAAAACCGTGCAAATCCGCGCGAACGCCTGCACGGCCATGTAATGGCGCGCCGCTTTCGTAACGAAAATGAAAATCCTTGTCGGTGTCAGTGAACGACGGTGCGGGGGGATCCGGCGGCGAGTACCCGCGAAATCATGCGGTCGAGCGCCGGCTGCTCGATGTCGAATGGACCCGCCACAGCGGCGCCGCTGGGGATCTCGATGGCGATGACCACGCCCGCGGCGGTCGGCTCGACGATCCAGCTGAAGCCCCGAAGCGCGACGTAGCGGTCGGTTGCCGCCGGGTTCCTCGCGCGATCGATCGCGAGCAGGATCTCGCGCAGTACCGCCGCGACATCCGTGTCGGTCCACTCGCGCGGCTCACCTGTCTGGTGAATCCGCTCGGTCACGGCATGATCCCGGTCGCGAAGCACAACGTCGACGTCGAAGGTCACCGGTTCGTCCAGGTGGGAGGGCGCCGCTCCATGAACGCGGCGACTCCTTCGGCCGCGTCATGCGTGCGCATCAGATCGTCCAAGTATAGCCGCTCGAGCGCGGGCAGCGTCTCGCGGACGCGCGCCGACAACTCCATCCGCGACGCCGCCGCCGCGTGGCGCAGCGCCGCCGCCGATCTGGGCGCGAGGTGCGTCGCGAACCACGTCTCGACCGCCTCAGCGAGCACCCCCTCCGGTGCGAGGAGCGTGACGAGCCCGGCGCCGTGCCACTCGGCCGCGCTCATGGGCTCTCCCGTCAGGATCGCCCGCGCTGCACGCGAGGCACCGATCCGCAGTGGCAGCAGCGCCGACGCCGCCGGCGGAAAGACGCCGAGCGCAATTTCCGGCAGACCAAATACCGCGTCGTCCGCGGCGAAAATGAAATCGCACGCAAGGGCAAGCTCGAAGCCGCCGCCAAAGCATCGCCCGCGGACGACGGCGGCGGTGACCGCCGGTAGATCGAGCAGCTCGTCGATCAGCCGGTGCATCGCGGGAAGCACCTCCGCGATGCGTTCGCGCGTGTGCTCCGGGATGCTCGCGCCAAAACTGAAGTCGGCGCCGGCACCTTCGAGGGTGACGAGCTTCAGGGCGGGATTGCTCGAGATGCCTTGGAGCGCCATCCCGAGCGCGTCCACCATGTCCGCGGTGATGATGTTGCCCTTTTCGTGGAAGAGCGTGAAGGCGGCGCGCGTGTGCGCCTCGTTGAAGCTGACGCTGACCGGCGTCGTCATGCCAGCTCCGCCCGGAGAGCCTCGACCGATCCGACCGGCTGCCGGCAGGCGAACTCGCGGCACACGTAGACCGCGCCTCCCCCGTGCGCCTTCATGCCGTCGACAAACGGCAGGACACCTCCCAAAGCCCCCTGGCTCGAGTCCGGATCCACCGGCACGTGAACGGCGAAGGGAAGATAGTGCGCGGCGATCTCAGACTCGAGCTCGCGCACCGGGTCCGAGGTCCTGCCGCCGACGACGGCAATCTGCATGGACGGCGAATGCCAGACCGACAGCGCGCACAGCATCATCGGGATGACTCGGCCCGCGGCGCCGGCGCGCTTGCCGAACCTCGCCAGTGTTCGCTCGGCTTTGTTCCGGTACGTGGGGTCACCGGTCAGATGCGCGAGGGTCAGGACGTTTACCGCCGACACGGAACTTGCGGCCGGTTCTGCGCCGTCGTAGTCCTCCTTCAGACGGAGGAGGACGGTCGGATCCTGTCCGGTGGTGCTGAACCAGCCGCCGCCGGCCTCGTCCCAGAAGAGATCGTCCTGCCGTTTCTGCAGCTCAGTCGCCCACTCCAGCCATCCCGCGGTGCCTGTCGCCTGAAAGAGTTCGAGCAGCCCCCAGATCAGATAGGCGTAATCCTCCGCGTAGCCTTCGATGGCGGCATCGCCGTCCCGATATCGGCGAAGGAGGGTGCCCGTAGACGGCCGCCACAGCCGCTGCCGGATGAATCCCGCGGCCTTCTCCGCCGCCGAGCGATACCTGCCGGCGTCAGCGCTCTGCGGAAGCACACGCGCCGCGCGCGCGAAGGCCGCGATCATCAATCCATTCCACGCCGTCAGGACCTTGTCGTCCAGATGCGGACGCGGACGGCTCTTTCGCGCCTCGAAGAGGATGGCGCGGATGCGGCCGAGGGCCTGCTCGGTCTCTGCGACCGTGCGCCCGGTGCGTGCTGCGACCTCGGCGATCGATTGCGCCGAATACAGGAGATTCCGGCCGGTGAACTCCCCCTGAGGGTCGTGTGGGGCGTTGCCGTCTTTCTCGATCCCGAACCGCCGCCGTGCGACCTCCGCATCCTCGCCGAGGAGCCATCCGATCTCCTCGTCGGACCAGATGTAAAAGGCCCCCTCCGACTTGTGCGCGTTGGGCGAACCCGCCTGCTCCGGGGGGGCGCTGTCGGCATCTTCGGCGGAGTAGAAGCCCCCTTCGGCATCGGTCATGTCACGAAGAACGTAGTGAAGGGAGTCCTCCGCAACCGTCGCATAGAACGCATCGCCGGTTGCCTGCGCGGCCTCCAGATAGGCGAGGACCAGCTGCGCCTGGTCGTAGAGCATCTTCTCGAAGTGTGGAACGCGCCACTCCGCGTCGACGGAATAACGGTGGAAGCCACCGCCGAGATGGTCGCGCATGCCTCCGAGCGCCATCGCGCGGAGGGTTTCGGTGACCATCAGCAGCGGCGCCTGCGCGGACCCGCGGCGCGCGTGCTCGCGGAGCAGGAACAGCAGTTCGGACGGGCGGGGAAACTTGGGAGCGCCGCCGAACCCGCCACGACGTCCGTCGAACGCCATCTGGAACTGCTCGACCGCTACGTCGAGTGCCTCGGCATCGGCGACCTCGGACTCGGCGCGGGCGCCAGCCGTGACCGCCGTCAGCCGCTCGGTCAGTTCGTTGGCAGCCTCGTCCACGCGGCGGCGGTCGGCCTTCCACACGCGGGCGATCTCGGACAAGAGGTCCGAGAAACCAGGCCGGCCCCATCGCGATGTCGGCGGGAAGTAGGTGCCACCGAAAAACGGCTTCAGCTGCGGCGTCAGAAAGACCGTCATCGGCCAGCCGCCGGACCCGGTGGTCGACTGGACGAATGACATATAGACGCGGTCCACGTCCGGACGTTCTTCCCTGTCGACTTTGATGGAGATGAAGTCGTTGTTCAACAAGGCGGCGATGGCCGGATCCTCAAAGGATTCGTGCTCCATCACGTGGCACCAGTGACAGGTCGAGTATCCGATCGACACGAAGATCGGCTTGTCTTCGGTGCGCGCCCGTTCCAGCGCGTCATCGCCCCACGGATACCAGTCAACGGGGTTCGCGGCGTGCTGGAGCAGGTACGGGCTGCGCTCCTTCGCGAGACGGTTCATGCGCCGGTCATGAACGCCATCTTCAACCGGTCCTCGTCACGAGGCCAGACATAGACCTCGGTCGGCGAAAGACCCTCGACCGTCTGCGCGCCGTCGTCGCCGAGGACGTAGACGAGCTTCTCTGCGCCATCGGTGCGCTGGGCGCGCGCGGCCTGACGCGCTGCCGCGGCGACGTCCGGATCGTCACCGGTGGTGAAGAACACGAAGCGATCGACGTCGCGGGGCATCGGCGTCGGTCCAGGCACGTGACACTCGTGCACGGACGTGCTGCCGCGCTCGATCACATCCCGCAGGGATTCAGGCAGCGGCGATTTGCCGCGAACGATCACGGTTTTCATTGCGTTCATCGTAACAGTTCGGGTCACCGAAGGTCCCTCATCTGACTATGCGGCCCGACGCCAGTCGCGCCGGCCTGAGTGGAATAACTGCCCGGTCACGCGAAGATGCATCAGGAACAGCGTCGCAACGGCGACGGCAAACTGCGACACCGGTACCTCCGCCCAGATCACGTCGTCGAACAAGTCGCCGATGACGACCGCAATCACGAAGCTCGGCACGTCATTCTGTCGCATGGTCCGGTGCCCGGAGATCCTGGTGAAGGCAAGCACCAGCACATAAGCGAAGACGACACGAACGATGATGCGGAGCGGATCCATCAGCGCAGTTCCCCGGGCTGCATGTCGAGCGCCCGGGCCGTGAGCGTCCGCTTCGCGGGCGGGGGCTCCTCCGTGTCCCCGATGACCTTCCGACGCTCTGTGGCCATTTCCTTATCCACGTCCGCCCTGGTTGGCGGCTCGGCCCAGTCGTAATGCACCACGCTCACGGTTCCGTCGTGCTCGACGAGCGCATACTCCACTTCACGCATGTCGCGCACGCCGTGAATCCGCAGCGCGGCGAGGACGTCCTTCTCATTCATGCGCTCCTGGCGCATGCCGGGGCGATGGAACTCCCCCTTCTTGATCACCATGGTGGGTTTGCCTTCGAGGACCGCCTCCATGCCGTGGTCCCAGTAACTGAGCCACGAGTCGGCGTATGCGATGGCGCCGACGGTGACGACGGCGACGGTGCCCTGGATGAAGCGCACGTCCCCGTAGATCATCTCGTCGACGAGTTCGCCGAGCATCAGCGCGACCAGCAGGTCGAACGCTGAAAAGTTGCCGACTGTGCGTTTGCCGAGCGCGCGCACGACGACCAGGATCAGCACGTACACCGCAAGGGTCCGCGCCGCCGTCATGAGTAGTTCCTTGGCGTCCATGCCCTTCCGAGGTGCACGCGCCGTGCCGCCGAGATCGACCTGAGACCCCGTGTCGCACCGTATGCACCGTGGCCAAGGCCGAGCTTCGCGCACGGTACAATCCGTCGATGGAACTGGCGGTCGAAACCCGCGGACTCACTCGGGACTTCGGTACCTTTCGCGCCGTCGACGGCATCGACCTCGCCGTGCCCGCAGGCAGCTTTTACGGTTTCCTCGGCCCCAATGGCGCGGGCAAATCGACCACGATACGGTGTCTGACGGGGCTGATCCGGCCGAGCGCGGGATCGATGCGGATCCTCGGCACGGATCCCGTCGCCGATCCGGTTTCGGTGAAGCGGAGGACCGGTGTCGTGCCGGAGGACCTCGCGCTCTTCGACCGTTTGACCGCCGAAGAAACGCTCTTCTTCGTGGCGCAGATTCACGGGATGCCCACGGCCACCGCGCGCGCGCGCTCGGAGGATCTGTTGACGATGATGGATCTGAAGGATGCGGGGACGACGCTCGTGACCGACTTCTCCCACGGCATGCGCAAGAAGCTGTCGTTGGCGGCGGCGCTCATCCCCGGGCCGCGCCTCCTCTTTCTCGATGAGCCATTCGAAGGGATCGATGCCGTCGCTTCGCGGCAGATCAAGGAGCTGATGCTGTCCTTTGTCTCGCGAGGCGGCACGATCTTTCTGACATCGCACATCCTCGAGATTGTCGAGCGGCTCTCGACGCACATCGGCGTGATCGCCGACGGCAAGCTCGTCGCGCAGGGGCACATCGACGAGTTGCGCGCGGGGAGTGGCAGCGGCAAGACGCTCGAGGAGCTGTTCATCGGCCTCGTCGGCGGAGACCTGCGTCCGCAGACGGCGCTCGACTGGATCTGACGTGCTGAGAATCCTGCGGGCCTTTGCCTGGATGCGCTGGCGGATGCTCGTGAACTCGCTGGAGAAGACCGGGTCACGAGACGCGCTGGAGCGATTCTCGCTGGCGATCGAAAAGCTCGGGCCGATCCTAGCCGGTGTCCTGCTGATACCGTCGGTGATCGTGCTCGCGGGGCTCGGCGGCGCGGCCGGCTTCTCGCTTGCCCGGGGCGAGCGTGATGCGATCACGGTCCAGGCAGCGCGGTACATTCTGCTCCTGCTGCCGGTGATCGTCGTCGCAGGGCCGCTCCTCCTGCCCGGATCGTCCGGTTCGAATCCGGTCAGGCTCCTGCTGCTGCCGATCGGCCGCTCGACGCTGTACGTGGCGCAGTGCGCATCCGCGTTCGGGGATCCCTGGCAGATTCTTTCGGCGCCGCTGATTCTCTTTGTCGCGTTCGGCCTGCTTGCGGGTGGCGCGCCGGTCGCCGCAGCCATCACGCTCTGTGGAGCGCTGCTGCTGATCGCCTTCCTGATGGGGCTTGGCACTCTCGCGACCAGCGGTATTCATCTGCTCTTCCGGAACCGGCGCCGCGGAGAGCTCGTCGCGTTGCTGTTCATCGTGTTCATTCCCCTCGTGGGCATGCTCCCGGCTTTTCTGTCGCAGCAGCGCGACCTGTCGCTTCCCGCGTGGTTCGAAAGCACCGGTCGACGCGCCCTCGCGCGGCTGCCTCCCCAGCTGTACCTGACGGCGTCGACCGACGCCGCGTCCGGCGCATATGCACGCAGCATCGCGAGCCTGTCAGTACTCGCCGTGCTGACGGTCATCCCTCACGGAGTCGGGTTCGCGATCTTCCGCCGAGTGCTCGATTCGCCGGCATCGTCGGGCGGGTGCCGCGGAGGACGAATGCACCCGGTGTGGATCCGGCGGCTGCCCGGTCTCTCGAGCGGCGCCTCCGCGGTGGCGCTCGCACATTTGCGGCTGGCGCTGCGCACACCTCGCGGCCGCTCGGTGCTTCTGTCACCGATCGTGCTGTTCGCGTTCCTGGGCTTGCTGATGTACCGCGGCTCCGGGGTGATGGACCTCGGGCCGTTTCAATTCGAGAGCGGGATCGGTCTTGCGGCGTTTACGTCGTTTTTCTGCCTCATGGCCGTGGTGCCGATTTCGATGAACCAGTTCGCGATCGACCGTGCGGGCCTCACGCTGATGCTGCTCTCTCCGCTGACGGAAGGGGAGCTGCTTGCGGGGAAGGCGGCCGGTAACGCGCTGATCGGATTGGCGCCGTCGCTCCTGTGCTTTGTCGCGGCGCTGGTCATGTTCCCGGCAGGCCCGCCGTCGTTGTGGATCAGCGTCCCGATCGGTTTGACGACGGTCTCTCTCGTCGTGGCGCCGGTCGCCGCGATCGCGTCGGCGGCATTTCCCAAGTCCGTCGACCTCAACACGGTCGGCAGCAACAACGCCCACGGGGTCGCCGCTTTCATCGGGATGCTGTCGTTCGTGGCCGCCGCGGCGCCGCCGGCACTGCTGGCGCTCGTCGCCGTCAGCTGGCTCGACCGTCCGGCGCTCGCCCCGGTGTTCATCACCGTATGGTGCGCCGTCGCGTACGTGATTTCCCGGCTGGCGTTCATTGCCGCGCGGCGGATCTTCCACGCCCGTCGCGAGAATCTCGCTATGCTCGCCTGATATTCCGTGTTGCGCCCCGGAAGGGATCAAGGATCATTGATCAGGGATCCGTGAGGTCAGCCCACCACCACATGCCGAGCGCGCTCATGAGCAGGGCCGTGGCGGCGACTTCAGGAGGCCACGTGAACGACGGAGTAGCGCTGTTAATTGTCCTGCGGGGTCTGGTCCCGTCGCCCGAAGTGGACCCGGCCGGCTTCGAGGCCGCAGCGGGGCTCGGGCCGAGGCGCAGCGCCGGAGCCGGGGAGCGCTACCGCGCCCCCCGGTCGGGCGTGACACGCCGGGGGATCCTCCAGCAACGCGCGTCCCTAGCGCCGGGCGTCGACAGGCCGGCCTGAAGCCGGCCTCAACAACCGGCCCTCTACACAATGGTAGAGGTGATCCGCCTCAACCTTACCTGCCAACGTGTGGAGCGAAGCTCCACATTCACGGTTGCCGCGTTCCAACAAACCAGCCCGGCTGGGTGAATCTGCACCTGAAAACATGGCATTCCAGTTGCTTTCTAAGGGAGCGTCGGGTCGCTAAACACGATCCGGCCTTCCGCTCCGGTGTTCCGCTGGGGCAAACAACTCCGCCATATCCCCTACCCCAGGCACAGGGAGAGTCGAAGACACTCCCTGCCCTGCCATGTACATTCGGCGTGCGAACGTGCTCACCTCTGCGATAGGTGTGGTGTTTGCACCTCTGGCATATGGAGATATTCGAATGCCGAAAAGCACGTCTGTGTGGCTGGAGACGGCCCGCCCTGAGCGTCAGCCCGCGCTGGCGGAGCACATAAATGCCGACGTCTGCGTGATCGGCGCGGGCATCGCCGGCGTCTCGACCGCCTACCTGCTGATGCGCGAGGGTCGTTCGGTCGTGCTGCTGGATGACGGGACGCCAGGGTGTGGGCAGACCGGCGTCACCACCGCGCACCTGTCGAACGTGATCGACGACCGTTACACCGAGATGATCCGGCTGCATGGCGTCGAAGGTGCGCGCCATGCCTGCGACAGTCATCGTTCGGCTATCGCTCGTATCCAAAGCATCTGCGAACGCGAGCAGATCGCTGCAGACTTCGCGCGAGTCAGCGGTTATCTCTTTCTCGCACCGGAGCATGACGAGCGTTACCTCGATGAAGAAATGGAGGCCGCGTTGCAGGCGGGCGTCGAGGTCGAAAAGCCCGCGCGTGCGAACGTCCAGGGTGTCGAGCTCGGCCCGTTTCTGCACTTTCCTCGGCAGGGACAGGTTCATCCGCTGAAGTATCTGAACGGCGTGCTCGACGCGTTCACGCGCGGCGGCGGATGCCTTTACGGGGGTACGCGTGCGGTGTCGGTCACCGGGGGCAACCAGGCGATCGTGGAGACCGCGAACGGGCCGCGCATCACGGCACGCGCCGCCGTCGTCGCGACCAATGTTCCGTTCAACGATCTCCTGGCGATCCACACGAAACAGGCTCCGTACCACTCGTATGTGGTGGCGGCACGAGTCCCGACAGGATCCATCACGCCAGCGCTCTATTGGGATACCCACGATCCCTACCACTACGTCCGCCTGCATCGCGTCAACAACGCCGACGTGGGTGGTGACAATGCCGCTGCCTTCGACCTGCTCATCGTCGGTGGTGAGGACCACAAGGCGGCGCAGGCGTCAGATACCGAAGAGCGCTTCTCTGCGCTCGATTCGTGGATGCGCGAGCACTTCCCCGCGGCCGGGGAGCTGGAATTCAGGTGGTCCGGACAGGTGATGGAAACGCAGGACGGGCTCGCCTTCATCGGCCGCAACCCGATGGACAGCGACAACATCTACGTCGCGACCGGTGACTCCGGCATGGGGATGACGCACGGGACCATTGCGGGAATGCTGATCACCGACTTGATCCAGGGACGTCCCAACCGCTGGAGCGATCTGTATAACCCCTCCAGGATCAGGATCGGCGCGGCCGGCGAATTCATCAAGGAGAACGTCAACGTCGCGGTGCAGTACACCTCATACGTGACGCCAGGCGACGTGTCGTCCACAGACGAAATCACACCCACCACGGGCGCGGTCATGAGGGAGGGGGCCACCAAGGTCGCCATCTACCGCGACGAGGCTGGCGAACTGCACCGGATGTCAGCCGTCTGCACTCATCTCGGCTGCATCGTCGGCTGGAACAAGGCGGCATCGACCTGGGACTGCCCGTGCCACGGGTCTCGATTTGACGCCTATGGACGGGTGGTGAACGGGCCGGCTTCGAAGGACCTGCAGAGTCGATAGAAGTCGACCCCCTCACACCCTCGGAGAGGGAGCCGCGGGGATTTGCGGAGGCCGGTGCCGCCGCAGCCGCGCGTACGTCGCGGTCATCTCCGCGCCAAACAGAAGAATCACGGCGGAGACATACACCCAGAGCAGGAAGACGACGACCGCGGCGATCGAACCGTGGATGACGCTGAACCGCGTCATGTCGCGCACGTAAATCGAGAAGCCTGCCAATGCGCCGCGCCACAGCAATCCGGTGAGGATCGCCCCCACCCAGACGTCGCGGAATCGCACCTTCGCGTTCGGGACGAAATAAAAGACCATCCCGACGATGAGGATGAAGAGCACTGTGCTGGCCGATTTCAGCACGTAGCCCTGCAACACGGTCAGCCCTGGAGTCCGCGTCAGGACGACGGAGAACCAGCGTGCCTCGACGACGTTGATTGCGCTCACGAGGAGGAGGCCGGCCATCAGGAGAACGCCCGCGGCGACAAGCATCACGAACGAAATGAGCTTGTGCTTGAAATAATTGGGCTGCTTCTCCACACCCCAGGCATGGTTGATCGCCGATGTCACCGCCCCGAACACACCCATGGCGGCCCAGACCATCAGCACACTGCCCGCGAGCCCGAGACTGAGGCGCGCATTCTGAAATTCATCGAGCTGTTTGGTCACGAACTCGAACTGCTGCGGGAAGTACCGGAGCACGAAACCGAGAATTTGCGCGCGGTCCGCATCCGACGTCGTCAGGCTGCCGAGAAAGGAGAACGCGAGCAGAAGAAACGGAAACAGGGAAAGGAGGGCGTAGTAGGCAATCGAGGAAGCGAAGGTGAGGTCTTCGCTGTTGTACACGCCGGTGGCGCCGCGCCAGATAGCCAGGCTCGTCAGCCGTACTTCACGGCGGGCGCGCACCAGGATTCGCCGTGCCAGCGAGGCGCGCAACGCCTGTTGCGCGCCTCGCGTGGCCTGCCCACTCACGCGGACATCATAACGTGCGACGTGCTGACGTGCTCGGTGCCCTGCACGTCGCACATCGCACGTGCTAAGTGCGGTTACTGCCGGGCGTCGAGTAGCTGGTGCCGGCGCCGGTGTAGCTGGAGCCCGTGTTCCCCATCGTGCCGGACGTGCCGGTGTTGCCGCCGGCCGTTCCGCCCAACCCGAGGTCTTCCGAGCCGTCGCCAGGGGTTGTCGTCCGCGCGCGCTGATACGCATCTTTGCCGCGGTCTACCATTTGGCTCACCTTGTCGGTCGCCTGCTGATACGCGTCGTTAGCGGTACTGCGGGCGCGGTTGGCCGATTCGCCAAGCTGACTCCGCAGCTCGTTGCCGGCCTTCGGCGCGAACAACATTCCGAGCCCCGCGCCCAGCACGGTGCCCGCGAGCAGGCCCATCAGAAATGACCCGCCGCCATCTTCCCGTTCATACCGATCGTATTCGTACGCCATGTACCCTCCTGTGGGTTGAATATCGCTGTTGTCTACACCCGTCCCGGGGCTGGTGCGGGGGGCTCGTGACGCGCATCCGCGCCGAGCAGCGTCATGAAGACGGCCCGCACGCCTCGGACCACGCCGACGGCCTGGTGCACTCGGTCGCGCACCGTCCCTTTGACGCGACCAGCGGTTTCATCGACACGGTCCAGCGTGTCCGTGATCGCGTGATGGACACGCTCGGACTGATGGCTCACGTTGGCCGTCACCGTCCGGACGTCGGTGAGAATGCCCTCGACCTTCTCCCGGAGCGGCGCGATCTGACGGGCTTCGAGGTCCGCCATCATCAGGGTCATGCGCCGATACGCGATGAACGCGCCGACGCCGATCCCGATCAGCAGCAACGCCTCGAGCACGCTGACGACCGCCATGATGCCGAGAAACGTGTTGGTCGTACCCAGATCCACCGTTGGCATGTGCTCCTCCGCTATGCGGACCGGCGAGCAGCCCCCCCGGTGACTTCACCGAGCGACCGCCAGCCTTCGTTTGCCGCCGTGCGCGCCTTCTCTACGGTGCCGCGCACGTTCGTCAGCTCCCGCATGAAGTCGTCCAGCTTCGGCTCGATCTGGTCGCGAACCCGCTTGCCCTGTTCGGTCATGTACAGCCAGCCGTACACGCCCCCTGCAACCGCTCCCAATACCGTCGCCATCAGCACTCGTGATCGCTCGTCCACATCCGCCTCCTTGACGCGGTGGCGCTACCGCCACACATGCATCCGGAATAGCTCAATCAAACCGCATGCCATCGGACGAGGTTCGCGACGGCAGCGGGAAGCCGACGGAATTTGGCCGAATTACCAGCGTTTGGCGGGTTCAGGCAACTTTGCGGCACCGCTCGTGGCGGGGCCGGACGATGTATTTGTGCGCCCGAGTGGAAATCAGTTCGCCTAATTAGGCTGGGCGATGCGCCGGGCGCCGCTCTTGCCCCCGTCCTGGATCTCGTGCTTCTTCATCTTGCTGTACAGCGTCGGACGGTAGAGCCCGAGGATCTGCGCGGCTTCCTGCTTGTTCCAGTTGGTGCGCTGCAGCGTCTGCAGAATCGCCATCTTCTCGATCTCCGCGAGCGTACGGTGCGGGGGAATGACGAACTCGCCGGCGGTGGTACTTTCGGTTCGCAGCGACTCCGGCAGATCGTTGACCCCGATCTCATTCCCTTTCGTCACGAGCACGCCGCGCTCGATCACGTTCTCGATCTCACGGACGTTGCCGGGCCACCTGTGCCGGATGAGCACGTGATACGCCGCCGGCGCAATCGACTTGATGTTGGGGCGCTGATGGCGCTGCTTGTACTTGTCGAGGAAGTGCTCGCACAGCAGCGGGATGTCTTCGGTTCGTTCGCGCAGCGGAGGCACACGCAACGTGATCGTATTGATGCGGAAGTACAGGTCTTCGCGCAGCTTCCCGTCCCGCAGCGCCGCGTCGAGGTCGATGTTCGTTGCACAGATCAAGCGGAAGTCGACACGAACGATGCGATCGCTCCCGATGGGGCGATATTCGCGCTCCTGCAGCACCCGCAGAAGTTTCGTCTGGAGGTACGGCGGCATCTCGCCGATCTCATCCAGCAGCAGTGAGCCCCCTTCGGCCATCTCGAAGAGGCCTTCCTTGTCGGACGCCGCGCCGGTGAACGCCCCTTTCTTGTAGCCGAACAGCTCAGACTCGATCAGGTCCTTAGGGATCGCCGCGCAATTGATCTTGATGAACGGCCCCTTCGCCCGCTTGCTGTTGTAATGGAGCGCGTTGGCGATCAATTCCTTGCCGGTCCCGTTCTCTCCCTGAATGAGGATGTTGGCGTCGCTCCCGGCCACGCTCTCGACCAGCTCGAGCACCTCGTGCATCTTCTTGCTCTTGCCGATGATGTTGCCGAAGCGGAATTGATTCTCGATCTTCTGCTTGAGCAGCAGGTTCTCGCCCAGGAGGTCCCTGCGCTCGATCGCACGCTCGAGCTTCGCCAGGAGCGCGTCGGCATCCACAGGTTTCTCGGCAAACTCGAAAGCCCCAGCTTTCATGGCCTCGACGGCTTTCTGAACGGACCCGTGCCCCGTGATCACGATCACCTCGGTATCCGGATGCGTCTGCTTGAACCGCCGCAGCAGCTCCAGACCATCGACGTCCGGCAGCATCATGTCGGTGACAACGACATCCGGCTTCCAGGTCTTGAAGATCTCCTCGCCCCGGGTGCCGATCATCGCCGTCCGCACTTCATAGCCCTCGTGCTCAAGGAGGATTTTGAGCCACTCGATCATCGCCGGTTCGTCATCGATGGCGAGCACGCGGTTCTTTTTCTTTCCGTTCATCCGACCCATCCCATCTGACCCGGCTGGTGGCTGCACATCATACAGTGGCTGCACTTCATACAGATGTGCAACAAAAAAGGCACCGGGAATTATACACAACTGCCGCACGGCGTCTAAAATCAAACAACTGTCTCGCACGAATACACGGCCAGAGCCTGCATTCAGTCGGTACAGCCAGAGGCGCTGTCACCCCGCTATAATTCCGCCATGCCTCAGCCCGTCATTACCAGCTGGTAGGCTAGCGCCAACGTGGACCTCCTCGAAACGCACATCGACACCAACTCCGAGTTGTTTCGGGCGAACGCCGCGCGGATGACGGCGCTCGTCGCGGAGCTCCGCCAACGGATCGCGACGGTCAAGCAGGGGGGCGAGCCGAAATACGTCGAGCGGCATCGCGCACAAGGCAAGCTGCCGGTGCGGGAACGCATCGACAAACTGCTCGACGGGGGGTCACCCTTTCTCGAACTGTCGCCGCTCGCCGGCTGGGATCTCTACGACAACGAGGCCCCTGCGGCGGGCATCGTCACCGGGGTCGGGCGCGTCTCGGGACGCGAGGTCCTCATCGTCGCCAATGACGCCACGGTCAAAGGCGGAACGTACTATCCCCTGACCGTCAAGAAACACGTGCGCGCACAGCAGGTCGCGCTCGACAACCGGCTCGCCTGCGTATACCTGGTGGATTCCGGCGGCGCGTTCCTCCCCCTCCAGGCAGACGTCTTTCCGGACCGCGAGCACTTCGGACGGATCTTCTTCAACCAGGCGCGCATGTCCGCCGAGCGCATTCCGCAGCTGGCGGTCGTCATGGGGTCCTGCACGGCCGGCGGCGCCTACGTCCCCGCGATGTCGGATGAAACGATCATCGTCAACGGCACGGGAACGATCTTTCTCGGCGGCCCACCGCTCGTAAAGGCGGCGACAGGTGAAGAGGTGTCGGCCGAGGATCTAGGTGGCGCCGACGTCCATACGCGCCTCTCGGGCGTCGCCGACTATTTCGCCGAAGACGACGAGCACGCCCTTCATCTCGCGAGAAACGTGGTCGGCACGCTGCACACCGCGAAGCGCCTTCCGGCGGACGTGATCGCCCCGGAGGATCCTGCGTACGACCCGCGCGAAATCTACGGCATCGTCAACGCCGACACGCGAAAACCGTATGACGTCCGCGAAGTCATCGCGCGCATGGTCGACGGCTCGCGGTTCGACGAGTTCAAGGAGCGGTACGCGACGACGCTGGTGACCGGTTTCGCCCGCCTGCACGGGATGCTGGTGGGAATCGTGGCGAACAACGGTGTGCTGTTCTCGGAATCCGCGCTCAAGGCGACGCACTTCATCGAGCTGTGCAACTTCCGGGGGATTCCGCTGGTCTTCCTGCAGAACATCACCGGCTTCATGGTCGGCAGGGAGTACGAGCGCGGCGGGATCGCAAAAGACGGCGCGAAGATGGTGCACGCCGTGGCCAATTCCGTGGTGCCGAAGTTCACCGTCATCATCGGCGGATCGTTCGGGGCGGGAAACTACGGCATGTGCGGGCGCGCGTACGAGCCGCGCCTGCTCTGGATGTGGCCGAACGCGCGTATTTCGGTCATGGGAGGTGAGCAGGCGGCCGGCGTGCTCACCACGGTGAAGCGCGATCAGCTCACGCGCGAAGGGAAACCCTTCACCCCCGAAGAGGCCGCTGCCATTCGCGATCCGATCCTCGAGAAGTACGAGCGCGAAGGATCCCCGTACTATTCGACCGCGCGCCTGTGGGACGACGGCGTTCTGGATCCAGCGGAGACGCGCCAGGCGCTTGCACTCGGTCTCTCTGCGGCCTTCAACGCGCCGATACCGGACCCGAAGTTCGGTGTGTTTCGCATGTGAGGCGAAGCCCACCCGTGAGCCGCCCATGACCACGCTTCTCATCAACCGTTCCGGTCCCGTCGTGCGGGTCGCACTCAATCGGCCCGAGGTGCGTAACGCGTTCAACGAGGACGTGATCGCCGACCTGACCGCATGGGCCGCCTCGGTGGCGGCAAGCGATGCGCGCGTCGCGATTCTCTCCGGTGCGGGCAAGGCTTTCTGCGCCGGCGCCGACCTGAGCTGGATGTCGAAGATGGCGGGCTACTCGCAGGAAGAGAACGAGCACGACGCGCGGCAGATGGCGGCGATGTTCAACGCGCTCGACACGCTGCCGATTCCATTGATCGGCCGCATCCATGGGGCGGCCCTCGGCGGCGGCACGGGGCTGGCGGCGGTCTGCGACATTGTGGTTGCCGCGAAGGACGCGGTGTTCGGGTTCACGGAGGCGAAACTCGGGATTCTGCCTGCCGTCATCTCTCCGTTCGCGGTGCGCAAGATCGGCGTGTCGTCGGCGCGTGAGCTGTTCCTCACCGCCGCCCGATTCTCCGCGGCGCGCGCAAAGGATATCGGTCTGGTCCATACCGTGACACCGGAGGTTTCTCTGGACGCGGCAGTGGACGGCTACGTCAATGAGCTTCTGACCTCCGCGCCGGAGGCAATCGCCGGCGCCAAGCGACTGATTGCCACCGTCGCCGGCCGCGCTCCCATCGACGTGGCGGAGGTGACGGCGCAGACCATCGCGCAGCGCCGCGTCTCGGACGAGGGCCAGGAGGGCATGCGCGCCTTCCTCGAAAAACGACCCGCCCGCTGGATTTCATGACATTGCGCCGTGTGCTCGTCGCCAATCGCGGCGAGATCGCCATCCGTATCTTTCGAGCCTGCCGCGAGGCCTCGATCGAGACCGTGGCCGTCTACTCGGACGCCGACGTCGACGCCGCACACGTTGCGGCGGCGGATCCGGCGGTAAGGATCGGTCCCCCCCCTGCGCGCGAGAGCTACCTCAACGTCGATGCCATTCTGGCGGCGGCGCGTGACACCGCCGCTGACGCCATTCATCCAGGCTACGGGTTCCTTTCGGAGAATCCGCAGTTCGCGCGCGCCTGCGAGGCGGCGGGCCTGATTTTCATCGGCCCGGCGGCCGAGACGATCGAAGCCATGGGCTCCAAGATCGCGGCGCGGACGGCGATGGAAACGGCCGGTGTTCCGGTCGTGCCCGGTGCCACCCCCGCCGATCAGTCCGATGACGGCGTTCTCGCGGCGGCGCGTTCGATCGGCTTTCCGGCGCTCGTGAAGGCGTCGGCGGGTGGCGGCGGCAAGGGCATGCGGCTGCTGTCCGATGCGTCGTCGGCGCTCGAGGAAATTCGCGCCGCCCGGCGCGAGGCCGAATCGGCGTTCGGCGACGGAACGCTGTACATCGAGCGATACGTCGAGCGTCCACGGCACGTCGAGATCCAGGTATTCGGCGACTCGCACGGCAACGTCGTCCACCTGTTCGAGCGCGAGTGCTCGATTCAGCGGCGGCACCAGAAGGTCATCGAGGAGAGTCCCTCGACGGCCATCAGCCCCGCCGTCCGGCAACGAATGGGAGAGGCGGCGGTGACCGCCGCCAGCGCCACTCGGTACCGGGGAGCCGGAACGATCGAGTTCCTGCTCGAAGGGTCCGGCGAGGATGCGCGCTTCTATTTCCTCGAGATGAATACGCGTCTGCAGGTGGAGCATCCCGTCACGGAAGCCGTCGCCGGTGTCGACCTCGTCAGGGCACAACTGTCGGTGGCGTCAGGCGAGCGGCTGCCGTGGACGCAGGACAGCCTCTCGCAGCGGGGACACGCCCTCGAATGCCGCGTCTACGCAGAGGACCCGGCGGCAGGTTTCCTGCCCCAGGCCGGCAGGCTGCTGCTGTACCGCGAACCTGCAGGTCCGGGGATCCGCATCGACGCCGGCGTGATCGAAGGCGCAAACGTGCCCGTCATGTACGATCCGCTGCTCGCGAAGCTGACGGTCTCGCACGAATCGCGTGCCGCTGCGATCGACCGGGCCATCGCGGCGCTTCGCACCTTCCCGGTGCTCGGCATCCGTACCAATATCCCCTTCCTGATCCGCGTGCTCGATCATCCGGGGTTCAGGAGCGGGCGCATCCACACGGGGTTCATCGACGAGCATCTCGACGCATTGACGAAGCCCCCAGCGGTTACCCATGAAGCCCTTGCCGCGGCAGCAACCGCGACAACCGCGAGTGCGCCGACCACGGGGGAGACCTACCGGGCGAAGGACCCGTGGACGGCCCTGGACGGGTGGGGACGCTGATGCGTCGAACTGTCACGCTCCGGAGTCTGGACGCCGAGCATCGGGTCGAGACCAGCGATGGACGCCTGGTCGTTGATGGCGTCGAGACTGAACCGCCGCGTCGCGCGTACGCGATAGCCGACGGAGATCAGCGTTGGGTCTTCCTCGACGGCGAGGTGCATGTATTCGAGGTTGCGCGCCAAGGCCGGAAGCGCGCACGTTCTCATCAGGGAACGCTCACCGCACCGATGCCCGCGACCGTGCTGCGTATCAACACGCCGGCGGGAACGGTGGTGAAGCGCGGTGACACGCTGCTGGTGCTCGAAGCCATGAAAATGGAACTGCCGATCCGCGCGAACGCGGACGGTACCGTAACTGTCGTGAACTGCCGGATCGGCGATCTCGTGCAGCCCGGTGTGTCGCTGATCGAGCTCTCCTGATGCACGTCCCTGACCGCGTCATCGTCGTCGAAGTCGGGCCCCGCGATGGGCTGCAGAACGAAACCGCGATGGTGTCGGTGGACGACAAGGTCACGTTCATCGCCCTGCTCAGCGCCGCGGGTTGCCCGGTCATCGAGGCGGGGGCGTTCGTGAGTCCGCTGTGGATCCCGCAAATGGCGGACACCGCGGACGTATTTGCCCGGATTTCGAAACGGACCGGCACGCGCTATACGGCACTCGTGCCGAATGTCGAAGGGCTGAACCGCGCGCATGCGGCGGGCGTGACGGAGGTCGCGATCTTCGCCGCAGCCTCCGAAACATTCAGCCGCAAGAACATCAACCAGGACATCGACGCATCGCTTGCGGGCTATCGCGACGTGTGTGGCCGCGCCCGGGAGCTCGGCATCCAGGTGCGGGCTTACCTGTCCACGGCGTTCGGCTGTCCGTTCGAGGGGCACATCGAGCCTCGCGCCGTCGCGCAGGTTGCCGGTGCGCTGATCGACATGGGCGCATTCGAGGTCGCGGTGAGCGATACCATCGGCATCGCGCATCCGGGCCAGGTGCCGGCCGTGGTCACGGCGGTCGCCGAGCGAGTACCGGTCGAGAAACTCGCTCTTCACTTTCACGATACGCGCGGGACGGCACTCGCCAACGTCCTCGCTGCGCTGGATCTCGGCGTGACGACCTTCGATGCGTCCGCCGGCGGTCTTGGCGGTTGCCCGTACGCCCCGGGGGCCACCGGGAACCTGGCGACGGAAGATCTGCTCTATATGCTCGACGGCCTCGGCGTCGAAACCGGAATAGAGCTGAACGCCGTCCTGGCCGCAACCAGGTTCATGTCCGCGCGCGTCGGGCACGCCCCCGCTTCGCGGTATGTTGCGGCGATGCATGCCGCTGGCGCATCCACGCGTCCAGACGATCGTCGCTCCAGCAGTTGATCACCCGTTCGGCCGGGACGTGCGCGAGCCGCGCGTGGGCGATAGCGTAATCGCTGAATCGCAACTCGCCGATCGAATGCGCATCGCTGTCGAGCGCGAAGACACAGCCGGCGGCGAGAGCGCGCCGGGCCAGGCGATAGTCGATGTCCTGGCGATGCCAGTTGCCATCCAGCTCGATGGCGACGCCGAGCTTTGCCGCCTCCGCGAACACGGCGTCCCAGTCGGCCGCGACACCCGGACGGCGGTTGAACATCCGGCCGCGGGGATGCCCGAGGATCGCAACGCCCGGGACCCGGATGGCGTTGAGCATCCTGGACGTCTGATCCTCGGTCTTGCGAAGCACGGAGTGCGGAGACGCGACGACGAACTCGAACTGTGCGCACTCCTCCGGCTGCAGATCGAGACTCCCGTCAACGAGGATGTTCGCCTCGATCCCTTTGAAGACGCGAAAGCGTCCCCTGTATTTCGCATTCACCCCGTCGATTTCGATCCATTGTTTCGCCGCCTGCTCCATCGAAATACCGCGCGCGATGGGCAGACCGTACGAGTGATCCGTGATCCCGAGGCACGAGTGTCCAAGATCGAGCGCCCCCTCCACCATCCGCTCGATGCGCTCCGACCCGTCGCTCCACGTCGAATGCATCTGAAAGTCGCCGCGATATCCGGCCTTGCTGACGATGGCCGGATCCCTTTCGCGGGCGAGCGCCTGTGAGAGGGCGAAGTGACTGAGATACCCTTCGCGAAAGGCACGCGTCGACTGGACCGTCCCTCCCTTCGCGGACTTCGCAAGCGCCGCCTCCACCGTCGGAGAGCTGCCGCGCTCGATGAGCTCCGTAATGATCCGTGCGCTCGCGGGGCCCACAAACGGCACGTCGCGCAGGGTTCCCGCTTCGACGAGGTCGCTGACGGGCATCGGCAGATAGGCGATGGCCTTCGCGGCCCGCTTGTACCCGAACTGGCTGCGCTCGGTCGGCTGGAGCGCCGCCATGTCGTGCAGCAGGCCGGCCGCCGTCAGGTTCAGGTCCTCGAGGTCATCGACGGACTCTAACGAAAGGCTCCGGCTGACCTTCGGATGTGTCACCAACTTCTCTCACTCCTGCGGCGCAGCCCACTGCCCCGCTTGCAAACAACTCAATAAACAGGACTTCCAAGGCTGTGGTTCGCGGCATTGCACTTGCTCTAGCTCTATCGCAATGGCGAAGCACTCGCGGCTCACCGTCACGTTCCTGATTGCACTGGTCGTCACCGTCGTCGTCGCGTGCGGCAAGATCCAGATTGGCGGCTTCCAGAAGCAACGGGAGATGGACGTCGCGCTGCGTGGCGTGCTGGCCGGCCGAACGCCTGAGTACGCAACAAAAGATCCGGAAGGCGCCAGACTGTGGAAGCAGACCAAGACATTTTATGAGCGCCGGCAGTTCGCGCCTGCATGGGTCGAGAAGGCAAAGCCTGGCCCGCAGATCGACGAGCTGGTCGAGTCGCTTCGAGCAGCGGAGGCCGAAGGGCTGGACCCGCAGTTGTACAACGTCGCCATGATCGAGGAGCGACGCAAGGAAGCGTCGAAGGGATTCCTGAGCGACAAGGGATTCGACCCTCGCGAAGCCGGCGCGCTGGACGTCTGGTTCACCTACCTCTATATGAAGTACGCGTCGGATCTCGCCGATGGGCTGTCGGATCTCGCCAGCACGGACCCGGCGTGGAAGATCAAGCCCGAGAAATTCGATTCGCTTTCGCATCTCGAGAATGCGCTCACCGAGAACAGAATCGCCGACTCGCTTCGTGAACTCTCACCACGCGCGTCTGAGTAC
>JACDCA010000373.1 GCA_013694635.1 Acidobacteriota bacterium
GAAAGGCCGCGCGCCAGCCTCGGCGTCAGCTTCACCCGCCCCCGCGCCGGCGTGGACTCGACGAGCCGCAGAATCTCCGCAAGATTCGCGCTCGCGCCGGGACCCCGCGGATGCTGCAGCACCAGGCGGTCGAACGCCTCCGTATCCTCGAACGCGTCCAAGCAGGCGCGCGCGCTCTCCGGCAACACGCCACGCGTCACCATGTCGGCCTGAACGGTGTCCCGCCCCGCCTTGTCGAGTTTATCGATGGCGACGAGCGCCGTCGCGTGCATTGCCGCATCGATCCCGGCCGTAGTCAGCAATGCCGTGAGCAGTGCGCGGTGATTCAGTTGAATCACGAAGTCGTTGAAACCAAGCCGCTGCAACACGTCGCTGACCGCAGCGAGCATCTCGACCTCGACGACCGGTGAGTCCGAGCCGATGGCGTCCACATCGCACTGGTAGAACTCGCGGAATCGTCCCCGCGCCGGGCGGTCGGCGCGCCACACCGGCTGGATCTGGTAACGCTTGAAGAACTTCGGCAGCTTTGCCCGGTGCTCCGCGACGACACGCGCGAGCGGCACGGTCAGGTCGTACCGCAGCGCGAGATCAGTTTCGCCCGACGTTTCGTGCCCGCCCCGGCGGAGCACCTTGAAAATGAGCTTGTTTCCCTCTTCGCCGTACTTGCCCGTGAGGGTGTCGATGTTCTCGAGGGCCGGCGTTTCCAGCGGTTCAAATCCGTACCGCTGGTAGACGTCTTCGACGATCCCGATCACGTAATCGCGCCGGCGGACGTCTTCGGGAAGGAAATCCCGCATCCCGCGGGCGGGGCGCGTCGCTTGCGCCATCAGGCCTGCATGTAGTCGACGCGGTAGCCGACGTACCGTTCCGAGTATTCGAGGATAGAGGCGATTTCGGCCTCGGTCAGCTGTCGCTTCACCTTGCCGGGGCTTCCCATCACCAGCGACCGCGGCGGGATGTTCGACCGCTCGGTGACCAGCGTGCCGGCGGCAATGATGGAATCTTCCCCCACGTCCGCCCCGTTGAGCAGGATGGCCCCCATGCCGACGAGGATCCGGTCGGCGAGCGTACAGCCATGCACGATCGCCGCATGGCCAATCGTGACGTCGCTGCCGATCGTCGTCGGATGGGTGCCGCGCATGACGTGGACGACGGTGCCGTCCTGTACGTTGGTACGGCGGCCGACGCGGATCCGGTGCACGTCCCCGCGCATCACGACGTTCATCCAGACGCTCGACGCCTCGCCGATCTCGACGTCGCCGATCACCTGTGCGCTCGCGTCCACATACGCGCTCTCGTGTACGCGGGGAGTCACCCCACGATACGGGCGAAGCATCAGCAAAGTCTATCGCAGGCGTCTCAGGCCGGCTAACGCCGGCCTCTACTTCCTGACGGTGGGATACGCGATCCCGAGCTGCTCCAGGTAGGTCGCATACTTCGACGGATCGTAATAGTACTTGCGCATCTCGGAGCGGTACTTCGCCATGCGGTCGCGGTTCAGGTCGATGGCCGGCTTGTCCTGCGGGCGAAGCAGCGGTTCGTACTTCAGGTCCTTCGTCTGGACGTCCCGGAAATAGTCCCACGCCATCTTCACGAGTTCCGGTTTCGTCAACAGGTCGATCATCGTCATCGCCTGCGCCTTGGCGCCGGCCGTGACCCCCTGATGCGCGATCGGCGTGGCCATCGCGATGGCGTTGGCCCAGTTGTGCCCCGGCAGCCCGGGGATGTTGGCGGGATAGCGCAGCGTGATCGTGGGAACGTTCCACGAGATATCGCCGATGTCATCGGATCCGCCGCCGCGGTTGTCGCGCACGGGTCCCGTGAGCTCTGACGGGAGACGCATCGTCAGCCCCTGCTCGCGGACGCCAAGTTCCTTCTGTAACGCACGCGCGAGCGTGTGATCTGCAGGACTCCACTGTGGAAAGCCGACCTTCTGAATGTTGGCATGTGCCGCAAGCGCGACGGCGCGGTTCATGTGCTGCGGCCACGCGCTGCCGAGCACGCGCGTCGGCAGGAGCTCGACCCCCGCCATGGCGGCGGCCCCCTTCGCAATCGCGTCACCGGTCTCCCACAGCTCTTTGATCTTCGGATACGTCGTCTGCCGGAAGTAATACCAGACCGACGCCGTCCGTGGCACGACGTTCGGCTGGTCGCCGCCGTCGGTGATGACGTAGTGCGACCGGTGTTCGAGACCGAGATGCTCGCGGCGGTAGTTCCAGCCGATGTTCATCAGCTCCACGGCGTCGAGCGCACTCCGCCCTCGCCAGGGCGCGCCGGCAGAATGCGCCGTCTGGCCGCGGAACACATACTCGACCGAGACCAGACCCGTGCCGTCGCGGTCTCCCCAGGCGACGGAAAAGCCGTCGCTCACGTGGGCGAACAGCGCCACATCCACGTCCTTGAAGAGCCCGGCCCGGACGAAATAGGCTTTCGTGCCGACGAGCTCCTCCGCCGTCCCCGGCCAGATCCGGATCGTGCCCGGGAGCTTGTCGCGCTCCATGATCTTCTTCACCGCGATTGCGGCGGTGATGTTGAGCGGCACGCCGGAGTTGTGCCCCTCGCCATGGCCCGGCGCCCCCTCCACGAGCGGAGCGTAATACGCGACACCCGGCTTCTGCGATGCCTGCGGAATCCCGTCGATGTCGCTGCCGAGCGCGATGACCGGCTTCCCCGAGCCCCACGACGCCATAAAAGCCGTCGGAATGCCGGCGATCCCTTCTTCGACCGTGAAGCCGTTCTTCTTCAGGATCCCAACCACGTAGCGGTGTGTTTCCGTCTCCTGGAAGCCCAGCTCGCCGAAGCTGAAGATCGAATCCACCATCTGCTGCGTCTGGACCTTCATCGCCTCGACGTCAGCGGCCGCTTCCGCTTTCAGTTTCTCAATCCGGGCATCGTCTTTCGGGACGGTCATCGCTGGCAGCGGCGGGCCTTCCGGACGGTCCTGGGCGAGTGGTGCGGTTACAGCCAGCACGAGAACGATTGCGGCAGGCAGGCATCGAGTCATGAGTATCTCCATGGCGGGACGGTCACGTTCGCGTGTGCGACATAATAATTGAAGATCCATGACAGTCACCGATCGTTTCGGCCGGCCGATGCGCAGCTTGCGCATCTCAGTGACCGACCGGTGCAACCTGCGCTGCCAGTACTGCATGCCGGAACCGGAATACGTCTGGCTCCCGCGCGAGAGCATTCTCGACTTCGAGGAGATCTCGATGCTCGTCGACGCCTTCATGGATGAAGGCGTCGACCGCGTGCGGATCACCGGCGGCGAGCCGTTGCTCAGGCGCGACCTGCCGGTGCTCATCCAGTCGCTGGCGCAGAAGCCGCTCGCAGACATCGCGCTGACGACGAACGGACTGTTGCTGGCCGGCCGCGCGCGCGAGTTGCGCCGCGCGGGGCTGCATCGCATTACGGTCAGCCTCGACACCTTACGTCCCGATCGGTTCAAGGCATTGACGGGATCGAGCGACCTCAACGCGGTCCTCTCAGGGA
>JACDCA010000376.1 GCA_013694635.1 Acidobacteriota bacterium
GAGGAGATGATCATCTCCTTGTTCATGGAAACAACTCCGCAAAAGGTGTGACACCGGCCCGCGAGACGCGCCGGCGCCGGCGTGGCGGCTGGTCAGCCACGCGAGCGAACAGGCGAACATCGCGAAGAGAAGCAGCGTCATAAATTAATCAGCGGGGCCCCTGCACCCCGCCTAGCGGCCTTCACTCGCTCTCGCTCCGTTCCGGCCGCGGTCGTTCAGTTCGTAAAGCGGCGCATCCGCACGTTGAGGATGAGCCCGAAAGTCGCCATCGTTGCGATCAGGGACGATCCGCCGTAACTCATGAGCGGCAGCGTGATCCCTTTGACGGGGGCCAGCCCCGCCGACATCGCAACGTTGTATATCACCTGGAACGAGAACCCGGCGATTATGCCCCCAACCAGATACGCGCCGAGACGGTCCTTCGCCAGCCGGGCCGCCTCCAGAGATCGAAGTATCACGAACAGATAGAGCCCCAGCGCGACGAGCACTCCGACGAACCCCTTCTCCTCCGCCAGGACGGAAAAAATGAAGTCATTGTGCGCCACCGGGAGAAACTTGTATTGCCCCTGCGTGCCCTTGCGAAAACCCTTGCCGGTGAGGCCCCCCGAGCCGACGGTGATGCGAGCCTGGATGGTCTGATAGCCGGCGCCGCGAGGATCCTGGCTTGGATCGATGAAGGTCTGGATGCGCGAGCGCTGATAGGGCTCCAGCGCAAACTTCCATGCGATCGGGGCGATCAGCACGCCGGCCAGCGCAATTACCGCCAGCAGCCGCATCCGCATGCCCGCCAGATAGACGACCCCGAGAAAGACCGGCACCAGCGTGACCGCGGTGCCGAGGTCGGGCTGCTTGGCGATGAGCAGCAGCGGCAGCAGCATGAACAGGCCGCCGATCACCAGGTCTCCTGAATTGCGTGCGCCCCGCCGGCTCTCGCCGTAGTACATGCCCAGCATCAACGCGAGGACCAGCCGCGCGAATTCCGACGGCTGCAAGTTGAACGGACCGAGATCGATCCAGCGCTGCGCGCCGAACTGCGTGGAACCCTTGAAGAGAACGAAGATCAGCAGCCCGGCCAGGCCGGCGTAGAGAAAGAGCGAATGCTCGGCGAGGATGCGGTAATCGATCGCGAGGCAGACGATCAGCGCCACGAGGCCGATCGCCAGCGCGTACAACTGCGTCCGCACCTGCGAGCCGGCGTACCCCTCGCCGCTCGGCAGCGTCACGTAGGTCGTGCTGTAGATCATCGCCACCCCGATACCCGCCAGCAGCAGGATCGCGGTCAGCAACGCCCAGTCGACGTGGAAGAACAGTCGTCGTTCGAACAAACGTCAGTTGCCTCCACTGCGAGGTCTCGCTGGAGCAACGGCGTCGGCGACGATGGTGGTCGGGGGCGGCTCCACGAGCGACGGCAGCGGCTTGCCGTGTTTCTTGGCGTAGTACGTCTGGATGATGTGTTTCGCGATCGACGCGCCATAGTAGCCGTGTTCCGCGTGCTCGGCGAATATCACCCCGGCCACTTCAGGCTTGTCCCGGGGGGCGAAGAAGACGAACCACCCGTGATCGCGGACGTCGATCTTGCCGCGCGCGCGCTCGGCGCCCGTCAGCGAAATGACCTGCGCCGTCCCCGTCTTCCCCGAGACGTCTGCACCCTCGATCCGCGCGCGCCCCGCAGTGCCTGCGCCGTTGACGGCGAGCCACAGCCCGTCGCGAAGCGCTTTCACCGTCGAATCCTTCATGCGCACCGCCGAGCGTGGCGGCGGCGGGGCGAACGGCTCCCACCCTTTTCCCTTGTCGATCGCCTTCAACACATGCGGCGTGTAGCGGGTTCCGCCGTTGGCGACCGTCATCATCATCACCGCGAGCGACAGCGGCGTCACGTTCACCTGCCCCTGGCCGATCGCGACGGAAATCGTTTCGCCGGCGTACCACTTCTCTTTCTTCTCGCGCCGCTTCCATTCTGTCGACGGCACGAGCCCCGACAGCTCGTTCGGCAGGTCGATCCCGTTCACCTGGCCGAGACCGAGCGCCGACGCCCATTTGTGGATGCGATCGACCCCGAGCATGTTGCCAAGCGTGTAGAAGTACGTGTTGCAGGACTTCTCGATCGCGTGTCGCATGTCGAGACTGCCGTGACCGGTCTTCAAGTGGCACTGGAACCAGCGCCCATAGAACGAGGCGCCGCCAGGGCAATGGACGCGAAACGCCGGCGTCGCAACCCCCTCTTCCATGGCCGCCGTCGCCATGACGACCTTGAAGGTCGAACCCGGCGAATACGTCGACTGCAAGGCGCGGTTCGACAGCGGTTTCGCCTTGTCGGTGAGGAGCGACTTCCAGGTCGCGGCGTCCAGGCCCACAGCGAACTTATTGGGATCGTACGCGGGCAGGCTGACGAGCGACAACACCTCGCCCGACCGCGGGTCGAGGACAACGGCGGCGCCGTTGTACGGCTTGCCGGAGTTCACGACCCCGAAATGGGCGAAGCCGTCCTCCGCCGCCTTCTGCAGGTCGGCATCGATCGTCAGCTGGAGCCGGTTGCCTTCGCGTGCCTGCTGCTCATAAATCGGCTTGCCGATTTCCCGCCCCCGGCTGTTGACGATCATGGCCTTGTAGCCTTCGGTTCCCATCAACAACCGGTTGTACGCCTGCTCGACGCCCGCCTGGCCGATGATTGCGCCAGCGCCCAGATCCTTGTAGTCGGCTCGCGAAAGCTGCGCTTCGCTGACCTCACCCACGTAGCCAAACAGATGCGCGGCGATGGTGCCATCGTATTTGCGCGCAGGCATCGGCTGGGATTGGACGCCGGGCATCTCCAGCGATCGCGCGGCAACGGCGACCACCTGCGGCCGGCTCGCATTTTCGATCAAGACGATGGGCCGGTAGCTTGGGTCCTTGCGGCGCCGCTCGACGGTTTCCTTCAGCTGGGCGAAGTCGGTCCCGGTTGCCTGCACGAGGATTCGAAGCGTGTCATCGATGTCCTTCGTCTGCTCCCGGAAGAGCACGATGTTCATGACGTCCTGGTTCTGCACCAGGACCTTGCCGTTGCGGTCGAACAGCACACCGCGCGGCGCGGGCAGCGGGAGACGGCGCATATGGTTGTTCCGCGCCATGTCGCGAAAGCGTTCGTGATCGGCGACCTGGAACATCCAGAACGAAACGGCAAGCGCGGCAAAGACCGTGGCCAGCAGATACTGCAGCACACCCAGCCGCAGCGTCAGCATCCGCCGGTCATCGGGCTGCATTGCCTGTGATGACATGACTAGAACCGCCTCCTGGTAAACGAGGTCCGCCGCGCGTCTCGCCGCTGCATGGCGC
>JACDCA010000408.1 GCA_013694635.1 Acidobacteriota bacterium
CGCGCAGTCTCTGCATCTCAGGCCCGTTCCCGCGACAGGCGGAGCGATGCCAGCGACAGGGTTGCGGCGGCGTACACCCCGAGGGCCGCGACCTCGGGCAGAAGCTGGGCGAGATCGCTCCCCTTCAGTACGATCGCGCGGAGCGCCCGAAGAAAATACCGCGCCGGCACGGCATGCGTGATCACCTGCAGTGCGTCGGGCATGCTCGCGATGGGAAAGATGAATCCCGACAGCATCAACGTCGGCAACAGCGACACGAGCAGCGCGATCTGAAATGCGACCTGCTGGGTGTCCGCGACCGTCGAGACGAGCAACCCGGTCGCCAGCGCGCCGACCAGATACAGCGACAACATGAACACCAGCGTCAACCAGTTACCGCGCATCGGCAGGCCGAACAGCGCCATCGAGGCAAGAAACACCGCGGCCCCCGACGCGAGCGCAATGAAGAAATGCGGGAGCGCTTTACCGGCGATGAAAGGAAAGGTCCCGATCGGCGCCATCCGGACCTGCTCGATCGTGCCGCTCTCCTTCTCACGGACGATCGACAGCGACGTCGAGGTCACCGCCATGAGCATCGTGATGTAGGCGATGAGCCCGGGCACCAGAAACAGCGTGCTGCGCAGTTCGGGGTTGTACCAGATGCGCGGTTCGACATTGACCGCCGCGCGCTCGCCCGCGGCGGCGCGCAGGATGCTCGTCGCATAGCCGACCACCGCCGTCGCCGTGTTGGCGTTGTCGCCGTTGACGATGACCTGGATGTCGGCAATGCCGCCGGAGGTGATGGCTCGCGAATAGCTCTCGGGGATCACCAGCACCGCGCGGGCGTCGTTCGTGTCCAGGAGCCGGACGGCATCGTCCGCGCTCCAGACCACAGCCGCGAGGTTGAAGTAGCCGGAATTCACGAACGCGGAGACGAGCTCGCGGCTTTCCGCCGAGCCGTCGCGATCCTCGACGGCGAGCGGAATGTTGCGGATGTCGAAGTTCAGTGCGTAGCCGAACACGACGAGGAAGAACGCCGGCACGAACGCGAGGACGAGCAGTGTGCGTCGATCGCGGCGGATCTGGCGAAGCTCCTTCAGCCCCACGGCGAGAAAGGTCCTCACGCCGCCTGCCCGCCCGCCTTGTCAACCACATCGAGGAACACATCCTCGAGCGACGGCTGCACGCGCTCGATGCGCTCGACAGACAGGCCGGCCGCGCGCAGCCGGGCGCCGATCGCTTCGGCGTCGGCTGCTTCCGATCGCAGCACCGCGTGCAACGCGGTGCCGAACAGGCTTGTCTTCTCTACAACGTCCATCGCGTCGAGCAACTGCATCGCCTCCATCGGCCGGTCAGTGCGGATCTCGATGATGGGACGCGCGGCGAAGACGCTCTTCACCTCGCCGACGGTGCCGATCGTCGCGAGGCGTCCGGCGTGGATCAGCGCGACACGGTGGCAACGCTCCGCCTCGTCCAGGTAGTGGGTCGTGACGAGGACGGTTACGCCGGCTACGGAGAGCGTCTCGATCAGCCGCCAGAACCGGCGGCGCGACAGCGGATCCACGCCGCCGGTCGGCTCGTCGAGGAAGAGGATGGGCGGTTCGTGCAGGATCGCACACCCGAGGGCGAGGCGCTGCCGCCATCCCCCCGACAGATCCCGGGCGAGCGTAGTCTCACGGCCCGCGAGGCCCGCCATCTCGACGACGAGTGCGCGGCGCTGGGAGATTTTCGCTGCGTTGAGACCGTAGATGCCACCAAAGAACCTGATGTTCTGATCCACGGTGAGCAGCTCGTAGAGCGAGAACCGCTGCGACATGTAGCCGATGCGCTGCTTGACCGCTTCCGGATCGCGCGTCACGTCGATGCCGCCCACGGTCGCAGTGCCGCTCGTGGGACGCAGCAGTCCGCACAGCATCCGGATCGTCGTCGACTTGCCCGCGCCATTGCTTCCGAGAAAGCCGAAGATCTCCCCCTTCTTGACGTCGAAGGACACCTGATCGACCGCCGTAAAGGAGCCGAAGCGACGGGTCAGCCCGGTCACTTCGATGGCGTTCATCGTCCTGCTGCGCGCGCGAGCCGCGCGGTGGCGAGGTGTTGATTCGCGAGGGCACGCGTGCGCTCGAGCTCCGCCTGCAGCAGGGCGCCCTCCGCATCCAGGACGTCGGTACTCGTCGCCACGCCCGCGCGGTACCGCTCGCCGAGGACGCGCTGGGTCTCGAGGGCGCTGCGGACGCCGTCTTCGGCGGCGGTGATCGCAGCGCGGGAGGAATCCAGCTCGAGCTCGCGCTGCTGTACTTCAAAGGCAATCTGCCGTTCGAGCTCGGTCATGCGCGCCCGGACGGCGCGGGTCGCCGCGGCGGCTTCGGCCTGCTCCGCCTTTCGTCGTCCGCCGTCCCAGAGCGTCCATGCGACGTTGACCCCGACGTCCCACGAGTCTTCCCACCGCGCCGCGCGCGGAAAGATACGCGGATTCGGACGCGCGTAATCCAGCCCGGCGACGGCGGCGACCTGCGGTTTCGACGTCGAGCGAACCCCTTCCTCCCGCCCCCGGGACGCCCGGAGCCGCTGCTCGAACCCGCGCAACTCCGCCCTCTGCGTGACTGCCACCTTTTCTAAGGGGACAGCCACCTTTTCGGCCGGCACCGGCGCGTTTTCAGGCCTGTTTTCAGATGGGGACGTGCCTGTCCCCTTTATAAAGGTGGCAGTCCCCAAATCCGCCGCCGGGACGAGGTCGCCGGAGCCGCCGATCAGGCGGCGGAGGTCGGCGTCGGAGACGAGACGATTGTTGCGGGCCTCGATCGCGAGCAGGTGCTGGCGGGAGCGCTGCGCTTCGGCGGACGTCACTTCATTGGGCGGGATGAGCCCCTGCTCGAGACGCACACGCAGAGCCGCGACGTGCACGTCCATGCGCTGGACGGCGCGCGACACGACGCGCTCGGTCTCGCGCGCGGTGACGGCCGCCCAGAACGCACGCGTCACCTCCAGGCGAAGGTCCGCGAGTAGCGCCTCGAGATCCTCGGTCAGCGCATTCTTCTCGGCACGCGCGACGGCCTCGAGCGCCGCGGTACGCCCGCCGGTGTAGATCGGCCACTGCAGATCAAGGCGAGAACGAATATTGTCCGGGACGTCAGGATAGATCAGCCGAAGCGGTTGCCCCGGCAACGCAATTCCGAACTCTTCAACGTGGTTCGTCCGCGTGTAACCGCCGGCGACTGACACCACCGGCATGCGTGCCGCTGCCGCGCCGAATTCCCCGGCCTCGGCACCTGCGCGACGCGCATTCACCTCGGCGAGGCGCGCGCCCCGCTGCACGGCGCGCGCGATCGCCTCCTCGAGTGTCACCCGCTCCTGCGCCGACGCGACGCCGGTGAGCGTGCAAGTCAGCGCCGCCGCGACGCAGAACACTGTCCCTCCGCGATCGTGCATGTTCATCCCATTCATCCGCGGTTCAGCATGTCGATGAACACGTCCTCGAGGCTCGCCACGGTCGGACGGATGCGGACGGCGGCGATGCCCGCCTGGGCAAGCGCGGCGGATAGCGCAGCTACGGCGCGACCGTCATCGCCGGCCTCCAGCCTCACGTGTGCGCGATCGCCGAATGCCTGCGCATCGAGGACGCCGGGGATACGCCCGAGCACATCGAGCGGCGGACGGCTGGTCGCGGTGATCACCTCGAACAGGCGGCCCGACAGCGTGCGCTGAAGGACTGCCGGCCGGTCCATCGCCAGGACGCGCCCCTCGTGGAGCAGGACGATACGGGCACAGCGTTCTGCTTCGTCGAGGTATGGCGTCGCCATCAGAATCGTCAACCCTCGTGACAGGAACTCCGACAGCAGCTTCCAGAACTCCCGCCGCGCGACCGGGTCGACGCCCGTGGTGGGCTCGTCGAGGATCAGGACGTCCGGTTCGTGCACCAGCGTGCACGACAGCGCGAGCTTCTGCTTCATGCCGCCCGACAAGCGGTCCGCGCGCCGTCCGCGAAAGCGCGTCAATTGCGTCATCTCCAGCAGCCGGTCGCGCGCCGCGCCATAGTCACGGACGCCGTGGAGCTCGGCGAAGAAGGCGATGTTCTCGTCAATCGTGAGGTCGCCGTAGAGGGAGAAGCGCTGCGACAGATATCCGACGGCTCCGGTTATCCGCGCGTGATCCTTGATCGGATCCAGCCCGAGGACTTTGACCGTGCCGGACGAAGGGCGCAGCAGTCCGCAGGCAATGCGGATCGCGGTCGTCTTGCCGGCGCCGTCCGGCCCGATCATGCCGAACATTTCTCCGCGCCCGACGAAGAATGACACGTCGTCCAGCGCACGGAGCAAACCGTACTGGCGGGTCACGCGGTCGAATTCGATTGCCTGCATTACCGTTTCTGGATCAGTTCCGCTTCGACCGGCATCCCGGGCTTCAGAATCCCTTCCCGGTTGTCGACGGTGACTTTGATGCGGTAGACAAGCTTCGATCGTTCATCCGCGGTCTGGACGTTGCGCGGCGTGAACTCCGCTCGCGGTGAAATGAAGGAGACGGTGCCAGACAGCCGTTGACCCGCATCGGTCACGAGCGTCGCCG
>JACDCA010000412.1 GCA_013694635.1 Acidobacteriota bacterium
CCGGTGCCGACTGCGAGGTCGGCGATCGTGGTGTCTTCGGTCTCGCCGGACCGGTGTGAGATGACAGCCGCGTAGCTGGCATCGCGCGCCATCGCCACGGCATCGAGCGTTTCGGTGACCGTGCCGATCTGGTTCAACTTGACGAGGATGGCGTTGCACACGCCGTCGCGAATGCCTCGCTCCAGAATCGCGGGATTGGTCACGAACAGGTCATCACCGACCAGCTGTATCCGGTCGCCCATGGCGCTGGTGAGCGCCTGCCAGCCTTCCCAATCCCCCTCGGCGAGGCCATCCTCGATCGAGACGATCGGGTACTGCCGCACCCAGTCCTGCCACAGCGCGATCATTTCGTCTGACGTCCGGGTCTTCTCCCCCGACTTCTTGAAATCGTATTTCCGTGTCGTCTCGTTCCACAGCTCGCTTGCGGCGACATCGAGCGCAATGAACACATCCGACCCCGCCCGGTAGCCGGCGGCGTGGACGGCCTCGAGGATGACATCCAGCGCCTCCTGATTGGCTTTGAGGCTCGGGGCAAATCCTCCTTCGTCCCCCACGCCGGTGGAGTGGCCTTTCTTCTTCAGGATCCCGCGGAGCGCGTGGAAGATCTCCACTCCGTAGCGAAGCCCTTCGGAAAACGACGGCGCCGCCGCCGGCAGGACCATGAACTCCTGGAAATCCACGCTGCTGTCGGCGTGCGCGCCGCCGTTGAGGATGTTCATCATCGGCACCGGCAAGGACAGCGCTCCGCCACCGCGATGCAGCGCCGCGACATGGCGGTACAGCGGGACGCCTGCCGCCGCCGCCGCGGCGCGGGCCAGCGCCATCGATACGCCCAGGATCGCGTTGGCCCCGAGGCGTCCCTTGGTGGGCGTGCCATCCAGCTCGATCATGGCGGCGTCGATCGCGCGCTGATCGGCCTCGCGTCCGGCAAGGGCTTTCGCGATCTCGCCGTTGACGTGCGACACGGCTGTCAAAACGCCTTTGCCGAGGAAGCGCTTCTTGTCGCCGTCGCGCAGCTCCAGCGCCTCGCGTTGCCCTGTGGACGCACCCGACGGCACCGCAGCCCGCCCGGTCGCGCCCCCCTCGAGCTTGACGTCGACTTCGATCGTGGGGTTGCCCCGCGAATCCAGAATTTCCCGACCGACAATGTGCTGAATCTTCAAGCAGGCTCCATGGACTAGCGATTATCGAATTCCGCCTCGTTGGCGAGCGCTTCGGCGCTGATCTCGCCGATGAACGGCTCGTCGTCGGTCGTGACGACGACAATGCCGCTTTCAGTGACCGTGTGACGTTTGGCGTCTTCCTCGTGGTTGTAGCCGATCGATGTGCCGCGCGGTATGAACACATCGCGATCGATGATCGCGCGGCGCACGCGGGCGTGCCGTCCGACGCGGACGCCGGGCATCAGGATGCTCTGCTCGATGTCGCAGTAACTGTGGACGCGCACGTTCGGACACAGCACACTCCCCGCGATCCTGCTGCCGGAGACGATGCAGCCGGCGGAGATGATCGAATCGAGCGCCTGGCCGCAGCGGCGTCCTTCGTCGGCGAACACGAATTTTGCAGGCGGCGCCTGCACCTGGTGCGTCCGGAGCGGCCACTCGGGATCGTACAGGTTGAACTCCGGGTTGACCTGGCACAGGTCCATGTTGGCGTCGAAGTAGGCGTCGAGCGTGCCGATGTCACGCCAGTACTTCGACGACTTCTTGTTCTCGTCATAGAACCGGTAGGCGAAGACCGGCGCCTTGTCGACCAGCGCGGGGATGATGTCCTTGCCAAAGTCGTGGCTGCTGGTGCGTCGCGCATCTTCCTCGAGCGCGGGGCCGAGGACGTCGATGTTGAAGATGTAGATCCCCATCGACGCGAGCACCTGCCCGCCGGGTGGAAGGTGGCGCGGCTTCTCGAGGAAGCCCGTGATGCGGTCGTCGTCACCTGCCTGCAGCACGCCGAACCGCGACGCCTGTTCGGAGGGAACCTCGATGACGCCGATCGACGCGGCAGCGCCGCGCTCCTGGTGCGTGCGCAACATGCGCGCGTAGTCCATCTTGTAGACGTGGTCCCCTGAAAGGACGATCAGGTACCGCGGGTTCTCACGAAGCAGCGAGTACAGGTTCTGGTACACCGCGTCGGCAGTGCCGCGATACCAGTGCTCGCCGACCCGTTTCTGCGGACTGAGGATCTCGATGAACTCGCCGAGCTCGTCGGCCACGACGCTCCAGCCCATTCGCAGGTGGCGGCTGAGCGAGAGCGACTTGTACTGAAGCGCGATGAAAATGCGCCGGAACCCGGAGTTGATGCAGTTGCTCAGCGTGAAGTCGATGATGCGGTAGGGGCCGCCGAAGTAGACGGCCGGCTTCGCGCGCTCCTTCGTGAGCGGATAGAGGCGCTCGCCGACGCCCCCGGCCAGGACCATCACGACGACGTCCTCCTGCACCGGGCCCTTTCAGCGCTTCAACACGACGCGCGCAGGTGCGCCGTCGCCGCCGGTCACCGGCAGTGGAAGGCAGTACATCTCGTACATTCCCGGCTCCGCGTCCGACAGGTTCAGCCCTTCGATGATGATCACGCCGTTCGAGAGCAGCATGCG
>JACDCA010000428.1 GCA_013694635.1 Acidobacteriota bacterium
TTGGCCTCGACGTCGGTCCCGTCGAACATCATTGCGAGCCCTTCGTTCAGCCACACCGGCACCCCGCGGGGGGCAATCGTCCTGATCAGTGCATGCGTGAATTCGTGCGTGAGGACGCGCTCGAACTCGCGGACGTTCTGCAGCGCACCGCGCACGGGCACCCGGATGCGGCCGTCGTAGGCCGCCGCCGCCCACTTTGGCGACCGGGTGATGTCGCTGAATTGCTCGCGTGTGTAGAGCACCACGCCGATCACGTCGGACGGGTAGGTGTAAAGCGCCGAACCGATCCGCCAGTAGGCAGCTTCGAGGATTTCGACAGCCTTCTGCGCGAGCTCGGCTTCGGCAGGGCCTTCGAAGAGCACGGTGAAATGGTCGCCGAGCTTCTGGCCGAACCGGTCGTGCAGCGCCGCCTCCTTGCGCCAGGCCTCGAGCCGATCGTTCACCTGGCGATGCGCCGGCGCGTGGACGAGCGCCTTTTCGTACACGTCGATGGCGGCGGCGATGTCGTTCGCGCGGTAAAAGGTTTCCCCCAGCAACAGCGACGCGGCCGTCAGCGCCGGTTCGTGCTTGAGCGCCTCGAACAGGTACCGGCGAACGGCGTCCGGCTGACCGAGAAGGTGCGCCGCGACTCCGGCGCCCAGCAGCACGGACGGCTCGCGCGGCGCCCCCCGCAGCGCCTCGTCGAAGGCGACCACCGCCTCCTGTGCCCGTCCGGCATTCAGCGCGTCCCAGCCCGCCTGCGCGTGCTGTGCCGGTGTCTTGTGCTGGACCGGCGCGCCGGTGAGCACGAGACTGAGCACGAGCGGGATGACGGCGAACATAGTCAGGATTATCGCCCGAACCTCGCCGCGGTTCCCCCGTAGTAGAATCGCTGCCTATGCTGAAAGTGCTCGCGCTCTGTGCAGCCGGCAGCCTGGGCCTCGCGGTCCTCGCGGCGGCAGCGTCAGCGCAAGGTCAGCCCCCCCGGAATCCTCCGCCGCCACCGATGTCCGCTGACCTGAAGGTCGGTGACATGGCGCCGGACTTCGCGCTGCAGGGCTCCGACGGCAAAGTGCACAAGCTGTCGGAGTACAAGGGCCGGACCGTGGTGCTGGCGTGGTTCCCGAAAGCGTTCACCGGCGGGTGAACCGCTCAATGCAATTCGCTCCGTGAGAGCGGATCCAGCCTGAAAGAGTTCGACATCGTCTATTTCATGGCGAGCGTCGACAAGCCGGAAGACAACAAGCGGTTCGCCGAAAAAGAACACGCGGATTTTCCGATCCTCTCCGATCCCGAGAAAACGACGGCGATGAAGTACGGCGTCATCCGTACGGACGTCCCCCCCGAACGGCAGGTCCCAGCCCGCTTCACGTTCTATATTGGACCGGACGGAAAGATCCTCGACATCGATAAAGGGGCGACCGGCCGCGGCGTTGCCGTGCAGACGGCCGGTGCGGACGTGGTCAAGAAGCTCGAAGCGCTCGGGGTCAAGAAGAAGAAATAGCGGGTCACTCGATCGTGATCACGGGCCGGATGTCACCGAAGGGAACGTCCCCTTTGTAACGCACGGCTTCGAGGAACAGACCGGCCGCCGGCGCCGCAAGCGCGGCGGCCGTTTTCTTTGCCGCCGCCACGTCACCGGCTTCGAGGAATCGAGCGGCCTCGGGCGCCGTCAATTCGCCGCGGCCGACGGCGGCGAGCACGCCCACCAGCCGCCGTACCATCTTCCACAGAAAGTGGGATCCACGAACGCGGATGAGGATCAGGGCGCCTGCCTCCGCGATCTCGACCGCATCGACGAGCACCCTCGTCGATTTCTCGTCAGGATCGTCCGCGGTCAAGGCATCGAACCGCTGCATCCCCACGAAGGCGCGCGCAGCGTGCCGCATCGCCTCGATCGACAGCGGCTCACGGACCCACCAGACGAACGGCTTGCCGAACGCGGTGCGTCGTGCGGAGATCTGGTAGAGGTAGGCACGCTCGATGGCGTCGTGCCGCGCGTGAAATTTGTGCGGCGCCTTCTCGGCGCTGCGAATGTGAATGTCGGCCGGCAGCTGGTCGTTGATTCTCCGGCGCAGCACCTCCGGAGCCAGGTCCGTGTAGAGGTCGAGATGTGCGATCTGCGCCAGCGCATGAACGCCCGCATCGGTGCGCCCGGATCCATAGAGCTCGAACTCGTCGCGCCTCGTCGCCTCGCGGATCGCCCGCTCGATCTCTCCCGCAACCGTTCGCGCGTTGTTCTGGATCTGCCAGCCGCTATATCTCGTGCCGGCGTATTCGATCGTGAGCTTGAAACGAGGCATGCAGTGTCGAATTCAACCACAGAGCCACAGCGGACACAGAAACTCTTTAGGTTGAGAGACAACAAAATTTCTGTGTCTCTGTGCCTCCGTGGTGAAGAATGCGTGCGGCTTACGACCCAATCCAGCAGAATGCAGCCGACGCGATGGCGGTGTCCTGGAATCCGACGCCGGTCAGGTCAGCGACGGTGATCTGGCTATCGTTCGTACGTCCCGTGCGCCGGCCCGCGACTATTTCACCGAGCTCGATCGGCTCGATCTTCAGACCGGCCTCTACGGCATGCGTCAACTCGCCGAAGGCAGCACATTGCGCCCGGCGATCCACCGCTACAAGGTCGGCGCGAATCAGGCAAAAGCCACTGAGCTCCTGCTTGCCGGCAGAATCGGACCCGACGGCCGTAACATGCATGCCCGGTCGCAGCCATTCGGCGCGGACGAGCGGCTCGCGTGACGGTGTCGATGTGACGAGGACGTCGGCCGCCGCGCACACCTCCTCGACGGTTGTTGCGGCGATCGCTTGGACGCCGTCGGCGCGCATCTCGTCGCAATACCTCTCGAGTCGCTCGCGCGAGGGGCTCCAGGCTACGACCCGCGAGAATGGGCGGACGATCCGCAGACACTGAACCTGGTACCGCGCCTGAACGCCGGAGCCGATCACGCCGACTGTTTCGATCGAATAGCGCGCCAGGCCCTCGGCCGCGACGGCGCCGGCCGCGCCGGTGCGGATGTCGGTGAGGAATCCGTTGTCGAGCAGCAGCGCGGCGGGCAGCCCCGTTTCCGCATCGAAAAGCGCCATCAGTCCGGAACCGGTGGGGAGCCCGTTCGAGACGTTGCCGTAGAATCCCGACGCAATTTTCACCGCCACGTGTGGAACGCCGGCAATGTGGGCGGTCTTGACGTGGAACTCGCCGTGCGGGACCCCGAGATTGATGACCGGCGGCACGGTCGTCCGCCCTTCTCCATCGGCCCGGAAGGCGTCGCGGATGACGTCGATGGCACGCGCGGGCGTCACCGCGGCGCGGAGCTCGGCCTCCTCGATGACCGGGATCATTCAGGACTGTTGTTTTCGCCGGACGCCGCGGGCGAGGAAGATGGTGATCGACGCCTTCGTGCCGCAGGTGGACGTCGGCGAGCAGAGTTCGTGCGTGTCCTCGACGGTGACATCCTCGAGCCCCGCGTCGCGGAACCAGCGCGCGACGTCGGCCCGATCGAAGCCGAGCCAGCGATCGTGCTGCTCGGTCCGCAGCCACTCATGTTCGTGCGAATCCGCGTCAGTGATCACCAGACGCCCGCCTGGCTTGAGCGCGCGCGCCATCTGCGCGATCGTCTCTGCCGGATCCTCGGCATGGTGCAGGAACATGTTGGCCATGACGGCGTCGACCTCGCCGGGCGCCAGGGGCAGTTCGTTCCCGGTCGCTCGCCGAGGCTGGAACGGCCGTCCTGCGAGGCGCGACGTCACCTGCTGCAGCATCCCCTCGGAGAGGTCGACGCCGATGACGCGCGCGCCGTTATCGATTGCCACTTCGGCGAGGAAGCCGGTGCCGGTGCCGATGTCGGCGACGAGCGCTCCCGGACGAAGGTCGGCGGCCTCGATCACCGCCCGCCTCACCCCGTCGCCGAAGAATTGCTTGCGCATGGTGTCCCACTGCGCAGCGACGTCATCGAAGTATTCACGGGTGTCAGACATGTGTTCAGCTCCTAGCGCTCAGCTTTCAGCTTCCAGCCCCTAGTCCCCAGCCCCTACTGGCGAAGCTACGTTCGATCCAATGCAAGCACAGATTGCAGCAGCACGTTGGCGCCGTGCGCGCAATCTTCCCACCGCGTCAGCTCTTTCGGCGAATGGCTGATGCCACCGATGCTGGGCACGAAGATCATTCCCATCGGCGCGAGCCGCGCCATCATCTGCGCGTCGTGGCCGGCGCCCGAGGGCATCCGCGCCGCCGCGAGGTTCAGGCTCTGCGCCGCCCGCTCGACGACGTCCTGGACGGCCGTGTCGGCGAATGCCGGCGGATTGGCGCTCGCCGGCGTCATCTGGATCGTCGTCCGGGTTTCGGCCGCGATGACCGCGGCGCGTCCCCGGATCTCCTCCGCGATCGAGTCCAGTGTCGCGGTCGACAGATCGCGCAGCTCGATGATGAGCGTCGCGGCGCCCGGCACGACATTCGCCGCGTTCGGGCTCACCTCGATCTTGCCCACGGTCCCGACCTGGCGGCCTGGCTTGCGCGTCACGGCCTCTCGGACGGCCAGCGTGAGGTGCGCCGCGGCGATCATCGCATCCTGCCGGTCGGCCATCGGCGTCGTTCCGGAATGGTTGGCAAAGCCGATGATCTTCGCTTCGTATCGGGCGATGGCAACGATCCCCTGGACGACGCCGACCGCGGTGTTCGACCGCTCCAGCGTCCCCCCTTGCTCGATATGGAGCTCGAGATAGGCGTGCCACGCACCCTTGTCGCGCCGCGCGTCCATGATGCGGTCGGGATCGCCGCCGATCTTCCGGATCGCATCCGCGCGCCGCATCCCGTTCCACATCTGCTCCATGTGGTCCGGCGCGATGTCGCCCGCGACGATGCGGCTGCCCGAGAGGCCGCGGTTGAAGGCGACACCTTCCTCCGCCGCCCAGAGGACGACCTCGAGTGGATGGCGCGTGCGGACGCCGCGCCGCTCGAATGCGTCGAGAACGCCGATGGACGCGAGAACCCCGAGATCGCCGTCAAAGTTGCCGCCAGCCGGAACCGAGTCGATATGAGACCCGAAGAGGATCGGACGGAGTGATGCGTCCGTTCCCGGCCGCTTTGCGAAGATGTTGCCCGCAGGATCGATCCGCGGCGTCACGCCCGCTGCGCGCATCAGCTCCAGCACGTAGCTGCGGCCGGCGAGGTCCGCATCCGAATACGCCACGCGGGTGACGCCGCTCGCGAAGGTGCCGGCCGGCGGCCTCCCGAACAGGCTCAGCGCTTCGATACGCGCGCGAAGATCGGTGGCATCGACTGCCGGCGCGGCGCTCTGCAGCGCAAACAGCGTGCGGCCTCCGGCGAGTGCCCCGCCGGCAACCCCGGCCAGGAATCCGCGCCGTGACATCGTCACGCGGGTGCCCCCGTGATGTCGGCCAGCGCCGGCACCGCCCCGATCGCCCCACGCTGCATGCAGCTTTTCGCCGCCGCGGTGTTCGCGAAGCGCAACAACTCTCTGGTCGTCCAGTGCTGGAGCAGTCCGTAAATCGCGGCGGCGCGGAACACGTCCCCTGCGCCGGTCTTGTCGATCGCGTTCACCTGCGGCGCCTCAACGTGGTGAAACTGGCCGCCGTCGAGCGCCGCCGACCCGTGCTCGCCGAGCGTGACGATGAGCAGCCCATCGTGCCGCAGGCGCAGGGCACGCAGCGCGGCCTCCACGTCCGTCTCTCCCGTCAATTGCGAGGGAACATGCTCGGCGAAAATCGGCACGCTCACCGCGTCCATGAGCTCCGCCGTGCGCGCGGTCATTGAATCGATGTCGCTCGTGACCATCACCCCCTTCCTCCGCGCAAGACGAGCAGCGGCGATCGATGCGTCTTCGTCCACCCCGTCCACGTGTAGCACGCGGGCGCCATCGAAGAGGTCATCCGGGATGTCCGCCGGCAGGACGCGAAGCCGTGGATCGCGGTCCCACAGCACGCACCGGTCGCCGGAGCGCTTGTCGACGAGGATCACGGCATACCGTGTCGACGCTTCGCGCACGATCGCGCGCGACACGGCCACCCCTTCCGCGCGCAGTTCGGTCAAGACGCGTTGCGCGTTGTCATCGGTCCCGACCGGGCCCACATAGGACGCGCGAAGCCCGAGCGCGGAGCAGGCCGCCATCGCGGTCGCGACCTGGCCCCCGCATGCGGAAAAGTACGAGCTGACCCGCACCTTCGACACCTTCGCGTCAGGCAGAGCCGGCACGACGTAGACGTAGTCAATGGAGCATTCACCGAAACCGACGACGTCGATCGATGCCATGACGTGCCTTTCTTCGTCGCTTTCACTCGTTTGAGCTCCGGCGACCGCGCGATGAATCCTCGCCGCTTCTGTGATACCCATGACTTACGGAACCGCATTCCGCATCCCGCATTTCGCGGACGTCCGAGAGTCTAACCGGGACAGCCTGCCCTGCGATAGAGTGACGGGATGCCGACACCGATCTTCCGCCGGGCTGTGCTGACGGCCGCCCTGGGGGCGTTGGTCACGCCTTCCATCCCGTCGCGCGCGCAGGCGCCGGCGGCGCAACAGCCGGCCTTTGCGCCGTCCGATCCGCTGCCATTCGACAAGGCGGTTACCCGCGGCACACTGCCGAACGGCCTGACCTACTACATCCGCAGGAACTCGCGTCCGGAGAAGCGCGTGATGCTGCAACTGGCCGTGAACGCCGGTTCAATCGATGAAAGCGACGAGCAGCAGGGGCTCGCGCACTTTCTCGAGCACATGGCGTTCAACGGCAGCCGGAACTTCAAGCCAGGCGAGTTGATTGCCACGCTCGAATCGACAGGGGCGCGGATGGGGCCGCACGTCAACGCCTATACGTCGTTCGACGAAACCGTGTACATGTTCCAGGTTCCGACCGACAAGCCGGGGATCGTCGACAAGGGGCTGCAGGCGCTGGCGGACGTCGGAGGGGCGCTCACGCTCGATCCGAAAGAGATCGACAAGGAGCGCGGCGTCGTCATCGAGGAGTGGCGCGGCGGTCTTGGCGCTGCGGCGCGGATCCGGG
>JACDCA010000440.1 GCA_013694635.1 Acidobacteriota bacterium
GGACGATACACGGCGAACTCGAGTGGCGAGAGGATCAAAAGGCGCTTGAGTTCCGAGGTGGACGGAGCGTCAGGGGCGGCTCCGCGCAGCAACAAGGCGGCGGCCGTGACGATGGCGTTCCCGAACGTCAGCAACGCGAGAACGAGAACGACTGTACTCCAGCCCACCGATCCGGCCACGACGAGCAACATGGCGCTGACAAGCACGCCGCCCTGCACCGCGGGAAGGAGCAACTCCGCGATACCGAAGCACACAACTGCGAGGCGGTGGTGGAGACTGCGATCGAACAGCGACAATCCAACCAGTGCCTCCAGTACCGCGCGCTGGCGCCGCCAGGACGTCCGAGCGGCCTCTCGCAACGTCATGGCGTCGGTACGCCCGACGATCTCCCCGCTACGAATGACCTGCCCCTTCACACGGTCCATCGTGGAGGTCTGCAGACGGCCGAGCATCTGTAATTCGGGATCGGTTGCGCTCCGGGAGAACCCTCCCAGTTCGAGGAGAGCATCGCGGCGCCACACCACGACGGTCTGCGGCGGGCCGAGACCACACCGCAAACGACTCCACGTCAGCCGTGTCACCATCCAGGAGCGCACGAATGCGATCCACTGAAAGGCCGGCACCCTGCCGCCGTCCGCGCGGGGTTCGACGTGCCCGGCGACGGCGAGCACGCCGGCGGGATCGCGAAGCGCCGGCGACATAAGCCGCAACAGGGCATTCGAGGCGAGGGAGACGTTGGGGGCGACCGAAGCGACATACCGGTAGCGGGCAAGGCTGAGACCGCAGTTCAGGGCGTCGGCGGTCCCGGCTGCTGATTTGTCCACGACCATGAGGCGGCCGTCACGATGGCTGCCGTAGATCCGCTGAATCGGGGCGGTCGAGAGCGTCCGCCGGTAAAAAAACTCCTTCGGCTCGAGGTCCCACTCCGTCTTCAGGACGTCGAAGCCATGGCCGGGAAGCCGCTCCCCGACCACAATCACCTCGAGTTCGGGATAACTGAGCGACAAGAGCGAGTCGACCGCCTGGGAAAGGCTCGCTGCCGCTCCATCGGCCGGCACGATCAGACTGACGGGGATGGTGAACCGCGAGGCGACGAGCGCGTCATACGGATCCGTCGCATCCTCACGGCGCCCGCCGCGATGAAGCGCCCCGGCAGCAACCGCGGCGACGATAATCGCCAGAAACGCCAGCGACCCGATCATCGCGACCATCGCGAACGCCGGAGCGGAACCCATCACGCAGCCCCGACGTGTTCGAGCCCGACGGTCTCGAGCAGCCGCCGCACCCGGGGGCCTGTCTTAGGTCCGGCCCGCTCGACGAGCGAATCGGTCAGGCGGGTTCCGCCGGCGGCCGCAATTCGGCGGAGCAACTCGACCTTCGCCTGACTCGGATCGTCCGAGGCAGCTTCCATCACGATGAAGCTGTCGAGGACACCGATGTTCTGAAAGACCTCCGCCGCGCCATTACGGACGAATCGATCGGTGTCATCCAGGCAGCGTACGAGGACCGGCCAGACGTCGGCCCCCATACTCTCGAGAGACTGCTTTGCCGCATGACGGACCCACCAGTCGGCGTCTCCCAGCAACGCCGCGACTGCCGGGGCGGACTCCGAGCGATCCAGGTCTCCCAGCGCACGGGCCGCATAGGCGCGTACAAACGCCACCGGGTCGTCGAGCAGACCGACAGCAGCCGTCGCGGCCAGAGCGTCGCCGACCCTTCCGAGCGATTCAATGGCAGCTTTACGAACCCCTGGTTCCGGATCATCTACAAGCGTCGCCAGTTCCGATTCCACCCATGGAACATCGGGATAGTCCCCGAGCAGTTTCGCGCACCAGAGGCGGACGATCGGATCTGCATCCGCGAGCAGCCTTCGGTATGTATCCAGCGGTCGGACGGGGGACCTTTCGAGATGAGTGGCGATGCGCGCCGCGGAGTGACGATGCGCTCTCAGCGCGTCGATCATGATATCCACCGCCCGCGCATCAGTCGATGTCTCCAGGAGCGCCAGGGCGACGGCCGCGACATCCCGATCGTCCTCCTCTACGGCCGCCGCGAGAAGGTCGATGGCCCGTGGATGCCGGAGGCGAAAGGCGATTCGCAGCGCGGCCGCCCGTCGCCACACGTCTCTCGCGCGGCGGTGAGACGTCGCTTCCCGGAGCAGATCGTCGACCGGCCACCGGTTCAGCATGTACGCGGTGAGTACGTCGAAGTCTTCCCCGGGCGTTTCGGGATCCGCAGCGGTATGCAGAATCATGTCGCGCGAGAGCGTATCGAGGAGCGCCTTGACCGCACCCACGCCCGCCGTCGTTCCGGCAGCGCGCAGGGCGTCGTCCTGGAGGGTCGTCAGGATGGTCGCGACCTTCGACCGCGCGTCTGTGCGCCGGCGGCTGACGTACAGCACATGGGTCGACAGCGCAGCCCAGAAAAGGGCCGCGACTGTCGATCCGGTGAGCAGGAGTTGGTCGAGGGTCATGCCCGTCCGGTGCGGCGGGCGTCCGCACCAATAATGGGTATCGGCCAGAGGCAGGCGAACCTGCAGGATCAAAGTCTCTCAGGTACTACCGGCCGCGGCCGGCTACGCGATAGTTGTGTGCGACGATCGCCACATAGGCCGAATTGAGGACGGCCATCAGCACGATCGCCCGCTTCGGATTCTTTCTCGAAAGACGCTCCGCGAAATAGGCCGTCGCGGCGGCGGTTCCAGCCTTGACCGCAAGTAACGCAGTGCGATTCGAGGCGATTGCTCCCATTGCCGGGTTGGTTTCGCGTGCCCCGCCCTTGAGCGCCTTCATCGTCGAGTGCGCATCGAGCGCCTGGAGGGCTCCGAACGAGACGATCAGGCTTCGACGCAGCACCGCACTGTCAAGCCCCCTGCGCTCACGTGTCCGCGGCATTGTAAACACTGTCCGCGGCGCCTGCCCGTCGAACACAATTTTCGTCGACGCCGCAGACGGAACGAAGACGTCGGCCGCGGCCAGGGTCACGGTGACCTCGGGCTTCACCGCCGGCCACTGCTCGGTACGATCGGCGGCCAGCGCGGAGGCGGCGCCCCATACGAGAAGAAACGCGGTCGAGGCGAATGCGCGGACGTGGCGAGCCGGCGTGGATAACATTTGGACGCACCTTTCTGGGCGTTGAACAGCCCGAACAGGTCGTCCACGCGGCACGTCGCGGGGAGCACGAAAGCCAGATTCGAACGACCGGGGTGCGTCAGTGCACGCGGGGGGCCCCGGGTCAGAGTCGGAAAACGCGAGTGTTTTGCCGGGTTTTTGCGAGTCTTTGCGGCTGAAGGATTACAAGCCTGGGGGGTCGTTTGCAGATTCGTTATCGCACGGCGGTGACCGTGCGCGCGGGTCAGCGAGCGGCGGCAGTCTTGGTCGTTTCGGATTTCGCCGCCGCTACGGCCGCAGCGGGGATTCTCGCGGGTGAGCGCCGCGACGGCTTGAGCCCGAGGAGGCGCTTGAACCGTTCGACGAGCCCCACTTCACCCTCGGCACTGTCCAGGGCCTCCAGGATGTCGAGACACTCCGCAATGGACGTCACCGCCCCGATACCGAGCTGCCGTGCGCTGCCCGGCACCTTGTCTTCATCACCCCGCCAGACCAGGATTGCTCGCGCGGCGGAGTCGATGGCGACGTCGAGACAGTTTTCGGGGCGATCGTCAACCAGCACATCGAGCTGCAGTGACGCCGCGATCTTTCCGCGCGAGCCGTGGACGACGAAGACGGACGGCAGCGGGAAGCCACACTCGACGAGCCATCGCTGACTCTGGAGCTGCGCCGTGTCGCCACGCGTCTCGGGGCGACTCGTGAGAAAGATGACCTCCCATTTTCGATCCCGCACGACCTTCGCCAGTCGCTCGAGCGAGCCGGGCTCGATCTCGTCGAGGGTTTCCCAGAAGTTGACGCGCGCGCATGCCGCGTCCCAGAGTTCCTTCTGCTGGCGCGACGACAAGGACGACATCGTAAACACCGTATCCTCGGCTGGTTCCGATCGCTCATGAGGCTCGGTACGCGCGGCCTGCGGCGCGACGGACCTCGGCAGGGTTTCCGGATCGACCCCAGGAAACAGACGTCTGGCCTCCCGGGCCAGGGCGCCCTGCAGATCCGCTACCGTGCCGTCCAGATCAAAACCTAATCGCATCAGCGTGCCACGAAGTTAGTCTACCGTTCGCCAGCGCCTCACCTCAAAGAAAGAGGGCGGCATGTCCGGATATCGGCCAACCGTTCGCCCCGGAAGAGGCCGGGAGCGGACTCGAGTCATCCCCCCGGGCAACCCCATGGCCAGCCCTCGGCAAGAGTGTGCACGTAGCCAGGGGCATCAGCCCAAAGTCACGCTGGCAGAAGACTTTGCTGGCTCTGATGAGGAACTTGTATCACTACGGCGACACCTGTACCTTCCGCGCGACGTCTGCAGACCGCCAGGTTTGACTGGCACAGTCAGTCGTTCTAAGCTGCACATTCGGCTTCGTTTGCGGCCGGAGGATGCTTTTTGTCGACGCGCAGTGACGTGCACGCTTGAGACCAAAACCGGACGTCCTTTGTCGGCGCGTCGGAGACACCGCCGTACTCGTGGATCTCAAGACCAACCAGATTTTCGAGCTGAATCGAACTGGCTTGCGTATCTGGGAACTGCTCGAGGAGGGCCTCGACCGTGACGGGATACGGCAACGCCTCCAGCAAGAGTTCGTCGTGGAGCCCCAGCTCCTCGACCTAGAGTTCGAGGAGCTTCTGAAAGCGCTCAGAGACCAGCAGTTGATCACCGAATGACCACAGCAGCGGCAGTAATGAGCGACGTTGGTACCCGCCGCGAGTGGCTAGCTGCGCTCGGCAACGGCCGGACGTCGCCGTTTGCGATGACCTTCGGGTCCGCGACCGATTGGGTTCTTGAGATCCAGGCCGACTCACCCGAGTTCCTCGGGGGATCTACGGCGGAGGATCACGCGTGCGGCGTCCTGTTCGACGGCATCCTGCACAACCGGGCGGACCTCGCCGCATCGCTTGGGCTCTCCGAAGGCAGTGCGGACGCCAGGGTCCTGCTGAACGCCTACAACCGCTGGGGCGCAGACGTCACTCGCCACATCAAGGGGATCTTCGCACTCGTCATTTCCGACTCGGTCGAGCGTCGCCTCTTTGCCGTCCGCGACCCGCTCGGAGCGTACCCACTGTTCTACGCCCACGACGCGACCGGACGCCTGCTGATTTCGACATCCATCGCTACCCTCGTTTCTCAGCCAGGCGTCGATGGATCCGTCAACCGCGAGGCGCTCGGGGATCATCTGGCGCACCGTTGGCCCGTCGCTGAGGAGACGTTCTACAAGGCCGTCAAGCGAGTTCCGGCGGGTAGCCGCCTGATCGCAACCACCACCGGCACCCGCCTCGAAGGCTATTGGGACCCCGCCCCGCCCGGTGAGCCGGTCAAGTGGATTACCGAGGAGGAGCTCGAGTCATTTGACGATCGACTGACGGCGGCCGTCGAGCGTGCGGTCGTCCAGGGCCGGTCCGGAATCTTCCTGAGCGGCGGTCTGGACT